>JBKCVY010000180.1:0-5176 GCA_046317475.1 Cyanobacteriota bacterium
GCTGCTGTCAAATCCCGCCGCCATGGCGGCCGATTGTCCGTAGTTGCGGCGCAGGAGCACGGCGACCAGCTCTGGCACCTCGGCGGCCAACTCGCCCAACAGCACAGGCGTGCGATCCCGGGAGCCGTCATCCACCAACACCAGCTCAAAGGGGAGGCCGAGGGGCCGCAGGGCCGTCAGCAGCTGCTCCACCAGCTGCCGCAGGCTCCCCTCCTCGTTGTAGAGGGGCACCACCACCGACAGCTCCACCCCCTCCGCCGCCGTTGGCGCCGCGATGACCCCCTCCGCCGGTCCCGGTGGGGCCGGCCAGGGGGCGTCAGGGCGCGGGCCAGGGCTGGGGGTGAAGCTGACGGCGTGCGCCATGGCCGCGACGGCAAATCGGTTTGACCCTAAGGGGGAGGGCCTCAGGGGGGAAGGGGACTGCCGTCATGCCCGTGGTTCACCCGCCCGGCCCCCCGCAACGTGTGGCGGTAATGGCTGGCCACCGGATCGCTGTTGCGGGGGTTGAGATCATCCACCCCGAGGCCGTTGCGGCCGTGCTCCAGCCCCGAGCTGTGGAGGTAGCGGCCACCACCCAGGTGCAGGCCCACATGGGTGCAGCGCCGCGGCGTGCCGAAGAAAATCAAATCTCCAGGCCGCAGCAGGCTGGTTTGGCCGGGCGCCACGGCCAACGGTTGGCAGAAGCGTTCCTGCAGATAGGCGTCACGGGGCAGCCAGATCCCGACCTGGGCGAACGCGGTTTGCACCAAGCCGGAGCAATCGAAATTCGGCCCCAGGCTGCCGCCCCAGAGGTACTGGTTGGGCACGGCCATGGCTTGCTGCGCGAAGGCGAGCACGGCGGGCAGGCAGGCCTCAATCCCCGCCCGGTTCCAGCCGCGGGGCGGCGGGGGCTGCGGGACGGGCTCGCCGTGTTGGAGGAGGTCGGCCCGGTCCAGCCAGCAGGGGTAGCCGTCCTCCCGCAGGCGCGCCCGCAGGCGGGGGGAGGCCCCCTCCCCGCTGGTTGGGGGCGGAGCGGCGTCGAGCACCCGCAGGTGGCGGCCCGCCGCCACCTGGGTGGCGAGCCCGCTGCCCGTGGCGCGGCTGTAGGCATCCAGGGGCTGCCGCAAGCGCCAGTGGCTGCCGGCGGCGGGCTCCCCGGGGCGGGTCGCGCCGGCTGTTCCTAATGTCGCCATCGCCAAGGGCGTGAGGTGATGGCGTTTTACCGCGCCGATGGGGCGATGCGGGAGCGACTGGTGGATCTGGTGGCCGCTTTGGAGGCGGAGGGTCGCCCGGGCCTGGCCAACCGGCTGTCGCTCACCTGGGTGCGCTACCCGGCCCCCCTGCGCGGCTGGAGCGAAGAACGCTGGGGTGGCCCGCTGGAGCAGGCTGGCGTTGGCGCCCAGTGGCGGGGCGAGCAGGCGCGGTACCCGGCCAGCGTCGTGAAGCTGGTGTATCTGGTGGCGACGGAAGCCTGGGTGCGGCGGCAGTGGTTGGGCGGGAGCGATGCCTTGCGCCTGGCCCTGGAGGACATGGTGCGGCAGTCCAGCAATGACGCCACGGGCTATGTGGTGGATGTGCTGAGCGGCACCACCAGTGGCGTTGAGCTGCCCCCGGAGGCCTTCGCCCGTTGGAGCGCCGAGCGGCAGGTGGTGAACCACTGGCTGGCGGAGCTGGGTTGGCCGGAGCTGGAGGGCTGGAATGCCTGCCAAAAAACCTGGGGGGATGGCCCCTATGGCCGGGAGCGGCAGTTCTATGGCGAGCTGCGCGACAACCGCAATCGGTTGAACACGGAGGGCACGGCCCGCCTGCTGCAGGCGGTGATGGCCGGCGCCATGGTGTCACCCCCCGCCAGCAAGCGCATGCAGGGCCTGCTGGCCCGCTCCCTGGACGGGGCGCAACGGGCGGCGGATCCGGAAAACCAGGTGGATGGGTTCTTGGGCGGGGGACTGGTGGAGGGCGACCAGCTCTGGAGCAAGGCGGGCTGGATGAGCCAGGCCCGCCACGACGCGGCCTACATGGAGGGCGAGGGGTTTGCGCCCACCCTGCTGGTGGCCTTCAGCGAGGGCCGCCGCTGCGCGACGGATGAAACGCTCCTGCCGGAGATCTGCCGGCGGCTGACGCGCGGGTGAGGGCGGCCTCCGGCGCAACACCAGTAAAATCAAGAAATTGTGTGGCATTCAGGGTGTGAGCCCGTCCTTCAACGCTCAGCCCTTGCCCCCGGAACGTTGGCGTGTTTTTCTATCGCACACCTCTGAGCTGCGCCAGTTCCCAGCAAACGGCGAATCCTATGTGGACCATGTGGAGCGCGCGGTGATCGCCGCCGGCCATTGCCCGGTCGACATGGCGGATTTCATGGCCCAGGATCAACCCCCTGCCGATGTTTGCGTGGAGCGCGTCCGCGGCTGTGACGTTTATGTGGGCCTCTACGGATTGCGTTATGGATCCCCGGTGCGTGAACGGCCCAGCAAGTCGTACACCGAACTGGAGTTTGAGACAGCCACCGACGCCCAAATACCACGCTTGGTGTTCATCGTGGATCAAACCTCCACCCAGTTGGGCCTGCCGCCGCAGGCGCTCGTCGACCGTCGCCATGGCCAGCGACAGGATGCCTTCCTGCGGCGCGTGCGAGAGGAGGCTGGCTTGACGGTGCAAACCTTTCGCAATCCAGATGACTTGCGGGCCAAGGTGGCGCAGGCACTGACCGCCCTGGCCGGTCCGATGCGCTCTGGCCCCATTTCGGCGCTGGCCGGCCCGCGCCCCGTGCCGGAATTGTTGCCCTACCTGCCGGACCGGCATCAGCAGGAGGAGTTGATGGTGGCCAGCCTGCAGCGCCTGCTGGCAACGGATCCGGCGACTCCCACCGTGGTGATCTTGCATGGGGAAGAGGATCAGCGACTGGAGCGTTTCCGCGCGCGCTTCTTGTCCGACAGCACCCTGTTTCGCCACCAGCTGGCTCCCCGTTTTCTGGACGTGCCATGGCCCCGGGAGTTGAACCCGGGCGAACGGTTCAGGGAAGATTTCCTGCAATGGATCTGCCATCACCTGCTCATGGACAGCAGAGCCACAGACCAGTTGGAAACACTGCTGGGTGACGCTTCCAGGCCCGTGGTGCTGTGGAGTTCATTCAACAGCGACGATTGGGATCGCCAAGGCCGCCAGCGGCTGGAAGCGGTCTGCCGCTTTTGGCGTGAGAGCCCGGTGACGGCGGATAAGCCGTTGCTGTATTGGATCACGATCAACTATCTGAAACCCGCCCCCTTCGCGCGAGAAGAGCGGCAAGTCCCCAGGTGGCCCTGCACCTACCTGCGTCATGTCCTCCGCAAGATCCAGCGGCGGCGATTGAATCAAGCTATCCGTTCAACCCTCCAGGCGATCGATACAGCCATGGCAAAGGACCGGGCGATAACGGTGTTTCCGGAAATCAGGAGCGTGAGCCGCAGCGATGCCGAGGGTTGGGTGCAGAGCCCGCCGGTGCGGGAGTTCCTTCAAGATCAACACCTGCTGCTGGCCCTGGAAGATGAGGTGCGCGAGTTTTACCGTCGCTGGGAGGCCAAGCATGGAATGACGGTGATCCCCTTGGACGATCTGGGGCGTTTCTTGAGGGAGCGCCTGCTGGTGGCGGGGCAAGCATGAGCCAGCCCTTTGAGCTCTTTCATGGAGATGGTCGGCAGCAACCCGGCCTGGCGGAGCGGCTCCAGGCGCCGTTGCAGTCCCGGCTGCGCCGTCCTGAGCACTACCTGGCGGATGATGGCCTGCGGGACGCCTGCAATGTGGCCCTGCTGTTAGGCCAGCCGTTGCTGCTCACCGGTGAGCCCGGCACCGGCAAATCCCGCTTCGCCCATGCCCTGGCCTGGGAATTTGACCTGGGTGATCCGTTGGTGTATGAGGTGAAATCCACCAGCACGGCCCGTGATCTCTTCTATCACTACGACGCGCTTCGCCGCTTTCAAGACATCCAAAGCGGCATCCACGCCGCTGACGTGCCCACCTCCCATTATTTGACGATCAACGCCCTCGGCCAGGCGATCCTCAATTCCCATGCCCCCGCCGATCTCCCCCCCGCGCTGGTGGGCCTGGCCCAAAGCGGCGCCCCCAGGCGTTCGGTGGTGCTGTTGGATGAGGTGGACAAGGCACCGCGGGATTTTCCCAACGATGTGCTGAACGAACTGGAGGATTTGTATTTCCGCATTCCAGAATTGGGAGATCTGAAGCTGCAAGCCCAGCCCGATCGCCGTCCCCTGATGGTGCTCACCAGTAATTCGGAGCGGGATCTGCCCGATGCCTTCCTGCGGCGTTGTGTCTATTACCACATCCCCTTTCCAGATCCCGAACGGTTGGACCGAATCGTGGCCCAGCAATTGCAAGATTTTCCAGCGGATTCAGCCCTCAGCCGCGACGCCATCGCCCTGTTTTTGCGATTGCGCGAACCGCGCAGCGGCCTGCGCAAGAAACCAGCCACCGCCGAACTGCTGCTCTGGCTGCTCACCTTGCGGCGCCTGCTGGGCGAGACAGCGGACAGCGGCGGTCTGCGGGTTCCGAGCCACCAGGAGGCGGTGCGCCGCAGCCTGAGCAGCCTGATCAAGACCGCTGAGGATCGGGCCCGGGCTGAGACGGTGGTGAGCCAGTGGCTGGCCAGCTGACCACCGCCTGGCCGCCCCACCTGGAGGAGCTGCTGGAAACGCTGCGGCAAGACGGCTTTCGCGTGGGCGTGGGCGAAACCCTGCGGGTGCATGAGCTGTTGCTGGCCCTGGTGGAGCGGGGCACGCCGCTGGAGGATCCGCGCCGGTTGACAACCCTCTTGGGGCCGGTGCTGTGTCGCTCGGCCAGCGAGCAGGAGGCCTTCCAGCGGCATGTCGACGGCTGGTGGCGGGGACCCGTCGCCGCCAGCGCGGGACCGCGGGTGGAGGAACTCCCCCCGCAACAGGCCCCAGCTCCCGGTGGAGGCGCCGCCGCCCTCGCGGCGGCCCTGGAGGCGGTGGAGCGGCGGCGGCGGTGGTGGCTGCGCTGGCTGCCGCCGTCCCCCCTGGGGCTGCTGGCCGCGCTGGGGCTGGTGGTGGCTGGACTCACGGCGGATCTGCCGCGGCAGCGGCAGGGCAGCCCAACCCAGCCGATCCCCAGTCTTGAAACGGGCCAACCGCCCCGTCCCGCCCCCGATGCGCGCCGGCCTGAATCGTGTCGAGGCCGATGAACTCAGCTA
>JBKCVY010000181.1:0-5661 GCA_046317475.1 Cyanobacteriota bacterium
CAGCAGCACCATGCCTTCGATCTGATCGGGGTTTTGCCCCGCCACGGCCGCGTCCCAGGCGGCCGCGCAGGCCTTCGCCAGGGCGAAGCCCGGCATCACGTAGGGCACGAGCAGCACCCGATCGCCGTACACCTCGCGGCACACCGCGGCGGCATCGGGCTGATCCGCCAGGGCCAGCAGGGCCGTGGAGTGGGTGTGGTCCACGAAGGGATGGGGCAAAAACGCATGGAGCAGGGCCTCCACGGAGGGGTTGGGGGCGGCGGGATCGATCAGGTTTTGCCGCTGGGCTGCCACCATGGCCTCATCGCTGAGAGACTCCAGGGCGCGCAGGGCTAGCAGGGGTTGGAGGCGCACCGCGGGATGGCCCGGCGGTTCGATGCTGGCCAGGTCCCAGCCGCTTCCCTTCACGCAAAGCACGGGGATGGCATCCCCGAGTAGGCCAGTGACGACCGTTTTCACCGAGGTGTTTCCGCCCCCATGGAGCACCAATTCCGGATCCGCTCCCAGCAAGCGGGCGCTGTAGGTGCGCAGGGCCAGGGGTTCGGAGACCCCTTGGCTGCCGTAGCGCTCGATCGCCTCACGGGCAGCGGCCTCCGACCAGCGGTTTTGGACGGGCATGGGGCGGAAACATGGCGGCATGAGGCTACGCGCCCTTAGTCAGGCAGAGGAGCCCTGGCTAGGTTGCGGCTAGAGCGGCCGCTCACCAGCTTCCCCAATCGGCGTGTCCTCCATGGCTCTGCGCACTCTGCTGTTCCTGACCACCAACCTGGCGGTGGTGCTCACGATCTCCTTTCTCCTCAGCCTGCTCACCTCAATCGGGGTGTTGCCTCCCGACCTGCCCCTGATGCCCCTGTTGCTCAGCTGCTTTGCCTGGGGGTTGGTGGGCGCCTGGATTTCCCTGCAGTTTTCCGCCGAATCAGCCAAGCGAATGATGGGCATCCAGCTGGTCAGCGGCACGGGGGGGTCCACCGAACGTTGGCTCCACGCCACCGTGGCCCGACTGGCGGACAAGGCCGGTCTGCCGATGCCGGAAGTGGGCATCTACGGCTCACCGGAATGGAATGCCTTCGCCACTGGTCCCTCGCCCGCGCGGGCGCTGGTGGCGGTGTCGACCGGCATTTTGGACGGCATGCCGGAGGAGGAGCTGGAGGCCGTGCTCGGCCACGAGATGAGCCATGTGGGCAATGGCGACATGGTGACGATGACCCTGCTGCAGGGGGTGATCAACGCCTTTGTGATGTTCCTGGCCCGGGCGGTGGCGCTGGCCCTGCCCAACCGCCAAAGCGAGGAGCGAGGCTCCGGGCCACCCCCCACCATGCTGCTCATCTGGCCATTGGAGGTGCTGCTCGGGGTGCTGGGTTCCCTGGTGACGGCCTGGTTTTCCAGGCACCGGGAGTTTCGTGCTGACGCGGGATCGGCCCGCCTCACCAGCCCCCAAGCCATGGCCAGCGCCCTGGCCCGGCTGGGACAGGTGGAAAATCTTCAGGATCCGCGGGATGAGCCCACCCTGGCCACCCTCAAAATCAATGAGCCGCCGGGGTTCCTGCGCCTCTTCGCCAGCCATCCCCCCATCGAATCCCGGATTCGGGCCCTGCAAGCCGCCGCCCAGGCCGGCAGGTTTGCCTGAGAGTGGGGTTTTTCCCCGTCGGCCATGAAAGCGATCACCGCCCTGGGCCCCAGTCCTGAGCACCCGGAGGGCAGGCTGATGGACGTGTCCATCCCCTTCCCTCCCCTCCCTGGCCCCCACGACCTGCGGGTGAGGGTTCAGGCGGTGGCCGTGAACCCGGTGGATCTCAAGGTGCGCGGCAGCCTCCGCGCCGACGAACCGCCCCGGGTGCTCGGCTGGGATGCCGCCGGGGTGGTGGAGGCGGTAGGCGACGCGGTGAAGCGGTTTGCCATCGGCGACGCGGTGATGTTTGCCGGGGCGATCCACCGCTCCGGCTGCCAAGCCGAAAGCGTGCTGGTGGATGCCCGTCTGGCGGGACGGCAACCGGCCACCCTGTCGTCCGCCGAAGCCGCCGCGCTCCCCCTCACGGGCCTGACGGCCTGGGAATCCCTGTTTGAACGGCTGGGGTTGGACCCGAATGGCGGAGACGGGGGGCGCACCCTGCTGATCCTCGGAGCGGCGGGCGGGGTGGGCTCCCTGGCGATCCAGCTGGCCCGGCGGGCGGGCTTGCGGGTGATCGCCAGCGCCTCCCGTCCCGAGAGCCAGGCGTGGGTGCGCCAGCTGGGCGCGGAGGCGGTGGTGGACCACGGCGCGCCGCTGGGTCCCCAGCTCGATGCCCTCGGGCTGGCCACCGTGGACGCGATCGCCAATCTCCATGACACCGATCGGTACTGGGACCTGATGGCGGAGCGCATCCGTCCCCAGGGCGCCATCGTGGCGCTGGTGAGCAGCCGCGCTCCCGTCGACCTCAATCTGCTCAAGGCCAAGAGCGCGCGCTTTTGCTGGGAGTACATGTTCACCCGCTCCCAATTCGGCACGGCGGACCTGGAGGAGCAGGGGGCGATCCTCGATCGCCTGGCCGACGCCGTGGACGCGGGCACGCTCATCGGCACGGCCCGCACCGTGCTGCGACCCATCAGCGCCACCACCCTCAACCAGGCCTACGGCCTGCTGCTGGAGGGCCACACCCTCGGGAAAATCGTGCTGAGCGGTTGGGAATGAGCCTGGGGCTCAGGCGCGGGTGGCCGCCCCCGGGGAGTCGCCCACATCCAGCACCCGACGCACGGGATGCTCCAAGCTGGGGGCAATGGCGGAGTGGATCGCCCGCCGCAGCCGCTCCTGCGCCACGGCAGGCTGAAGGGTCTCCTCCGGCCAGATGCGCAGGGCCATGGCATCGGTGGCCTGTTCCGCTTCGCAGGTGGCCTGTCAGCAGAAGTTGCCCTCCCCATCGGCATGGAAGCGGGCCCGGTCATCGGCCGGGGAGTGGGCCGCCATTGGGGCTGGAGTCGGGAGCCGGCGCATCAGCGGAAAGGTGGGGGCTGGCCTGGGGGGGGTGGAGCGGGGGGAACCGCTTGGCCTGTTCATGCTCGCAGGCGCAGCAGACCCAGCAGGGCGGAGCCACCAATCAGGGGAAGCACCCCCCAGCGGAACCGCAACAGCAGCACGAGGGAAACCAGAAGGAGTCCCAAAGCGGGCCCATCCACACCGCCGCCGAGCTGGGCCGGCCAGAGCACAGGTTCGGCAAAGCGCACCGCCAAGCTCGCGATCACGCCGGTGACGGCGGCCGTGACGGTCGTCAGGGGGGCGGTGAGGATGCGGTTGTCCCGACTGGCTTCCACGAACGGGCCCCCCGCCAGGATGAAGGCAAAGGACGGCAGGAAGGTGAACCACACCACCACCAGCGCGGCCAGGGCGGCAAAGGCCAGGCTGCCGGAGTGGTTCCATCCCCCCATGAAGCCCACAAAGGCCACCACCATGATTAAGGGACCCGGGGTGGTTTCCCCGAGGGCCAGTCCATCCACCATCTGGTCGGCCCGCAGCCAGCCGAAGCTGTCCACCGCCCCCTGGGCGACATAGGGGAGCACGGCGTAGGCGCCACCAAAGCTCAGCAGGGCCACCCGGGTGAAAAAGCGGGCCATGGTGGCCAGGGGGCCGGTCCAGCCATTGAGCCAGGTGATCCAGAGCAGGGGGAGGGCCAGGGCCAGGGCCGCGAGCCAGAGGGTGAGCAGCAACCGGGCTCGGGAGGGGCGGGCAGGGACCGGGGTGGGGGTGGTGTCGTCATGGATGGGACGTCCGCCCAGGTCGGCCTCCGTTGCCGCGTGGGTGGCTGGCGCATCGGCGGAGGGCTCCGTGGCGGGGGTCGGAGGAGCGGCGGTTCGGTCCTCCGACCGCGTGCTTCCCAGCCAGGCGGGCCGCGACCGACCCGCGAGGGCTCCAGCCAAGGCCGCCGCCCCCACCACCACGGGATAGGGCACCTGGCCCCAGGCCAACGACAGGAACGCGGCCACGGCGATGGCGACCAAAAAGGGCGTGGCCAAGGTGCGGCGCCCCACCCTCCAGGCGGCGTGCGCCACGATGGCCAGGACCGCCGGCTTCAAGGCCCAAAACACTGAGGCCAACAGGGGCAGCTGGCCCCAGAGGGCATAGATCGCCGAAAGGGCGAGCATCACGACCACGGAGGGCAGGAGGAACAATCCGCCAGCGATCAGCCCCCCCCCAATTGCCGTGCATCAGCCAGCCCAAGTAGGTGGCGAGCTGGGTGGCCTCTGGCCCCGGCAGCAGCATGCAGGCGTTGAGGGCATGGAGGAAGCGTCGCTCCGAGAGCCAGCGACGGCGACCAACAAGTTCCCCATGGAGCAGGGCAATTTGGCCGGCGGGCCCACCGAAGCTCACCAGACCCAGTTGCCCCCAGAAGCGGGCGGCGTCCCAAAGGGACACGGAGCGTTCTGACACCAAAAGGAGTGGGAATCGGCTAACCGTAGGAACGCGAGTCGGCTGGCACATGTGCCTGGGGGAACAGGGAAGGCCCACCGCCATGGAGGGGAGATCCCCTCCCAGTTGGGCAACAACGGATCAGTCGCCACTCTCTTGTCATCGGTAACTCTTCCGTTTGACGTCATCCAGCGGGTGGTGTCAGTGGCGTGGCGTTCCATCTGCCCATCCCTCCCCCAGAACAGGTCAGACGCGCCGGAACCCGTCTGGCCATGGTCCATCCGGTTGAGGCGGAACCTTTCAGGCCGAGCGGCTGCCTGCCCGAGAGCGACGCATTGGCGTCAACACCGTACCCCGACCACCTGGCAGCCTGGTTGGGCGCCACTGGCACAGGGCGCGGGCCCTTTGCTGTCCACAGCCTGTCCCCCATGCCCCCCACTGAAACCTTCGCGGCGTTGGCCGTGGTGCCGCCGGGTCTGGAGACCGCGGCCGCTGGCGAGCTGACACGGCTTGGGGCGCGGTCGGCCCAGCCCCTGCGCGGCGCCGTGGCCTTCCAAAGCGACATGGCCGCCTTCTACAGGCTCCACCTGCAAGCCCGCTTGCCCTTCCGCCTCCTGCGGGAATTGGCCCGGTTCCCTTGCCTGGACCGGGAGGATCTCACCCGCGGGGTGACCCGGGCGGCCGACTGGTCCTTTTGGCTCCCGCCGGACCGGTCGCTGCGGGTGGAGGTGAGCGGCGCCACCCCAGCCCTCAACCCCAGCCACTTCACCGCCCTCCAGGTGAAAAATGCCCTGGTGGACCTGCAGCGCCAGCGATGGGGCAGCCGCAGCGCCGTGGACCGGCGGGACCCGGACCTGGTGCTCCATCTGCACCTCCAGCGGCGCGGGGAGGCGGTGCTCAGCCTCGATGGCAGCGGCGCCAGCCTGCACCGGCGCGGCTGGCGCTCCGCCGTGGGGTTGGCGCCCCTGAAGGAAAATCTGGCCGCCGGCTTGCTGGCCCTCACCGGTTGGGAGGGAACCTGTCCCCTGGTGGATCCCTTCTGCGGAAGCGGCACCCTGCTCATCGAAGCGGCTTGCCAAGCCCTGGGCCGGGCCCCGGGCTTGGTGCCCGTCGCGCCGGGACAACCGCCCCGCGCCCGCGCCGCGGCCCTGGGACGCTGGCCCGATTTCAACCCCTCGCTCTGGGAGAGCGAAGTGGAGGCGGCGGGCCGCCTGGCCCGCGACACGCTCGTGGATGGGAGCGACCTGGCGCCACTGGTGGGGCATGACCAGGACGCCGAAGTG
>JBKCVY010000182.1:0-9358 GCA_046317475.1 Cyanobacteriota bacterium
CCCGTTGACACCGCTGAAGCGCCGCGGCGTGGCGCCGTCCTGGCGGCGGAGCCCGTCGCGCTTTTCCGCACACACCCTCCTCTCCCATCGGACACCAGCCCACGGGCGCGTCACCAGCAGGGCCTGGGCGCATCCGTGAGGATCTGAACCCGCTCCCGCCGCAGAGCCACGGGACCCATTTCGCCCTGGAGTTTTCCATCCTCAACCGATCCCGCCAGGGCCTGGCGTTGGACAAGCGCAAAACCGTTGCCTGGGCACCGTGATGGTGTGTGGATCCGGCCACTTTTCGCTGGGCGTCTTCCCTGCGTCAGCCCAGGGAGCGGCTCCTGGGCTATCAAACAGTCAGGCCCTCTCGCCCCGTTGCCATGGACAGCCACCTGCTCCTCACCCTTGTGGATCACGCCAAACCGTTCAAGGGAACGTGGCAAATCTTCCAGGATCAGGACAATCACTACCTCGCCTGCCATTCCCCCTCGTCGGTCGCCCTGGCTGAGGAACCTCCGTCCTGCCAGAGGTTCACCAGCAACCAACAGGTTTGCCACTTCACGGAGCTGCTGCAGTTCTACGGCTGGAGCATTGATGGTCAAACTCCAGAAAGCCTGCGGTTTCGTCAGGGTTGCGCCCTTTAGCGCCACCCCACCCTTGCCCCCCCTGACGACGGGCCCACGGCGGACAAAGGCTTTCCAGGGGGCGCGTGGCTCGCTCAGGGCTGGATGGTGTTCAAGGCCTCCAGCCCCTTCCGCATCACCGCTGGCGGCAAGCTGACGAAGCCCAGCTCCGCCGCCATGGCCTGGGCCGGTTGCGCCAGGGTGTGGTTGAACACGGTTTTCAGGCTGTCGGTCCGGGGACCGTTGCCCCGTTGATAAAGAAGAATCCAGCTGAAGGTGACGATCGGATAGCCCTTGGCGGGATTGGGATTGCCGCCCACCAGGTCAGGCCCCAGGTCAATGGAGGCCAGGGCCGTCTCGGCGCTCTCCGTCGAGAGGGTGACGAGCTCGCCGGAGCCATTGGTCAAGGCCGCGGCCCGCAGCGGCGCCTTGGCGAAGGCCGCTTCCACATATCCCAGGCCGCCATCCACCTGGTTGAGCTGGGCGGCCACGCCCTCGTTGCCCTTGGCCCCGGTGCCCACGGGCCATTTGACCGTTTTGCCCGTGCCCACTTGCTGGCGCCAGGTGGGGTCAATGGCCGCCAGATGGGCGGTGAAGTTGGCCGTGGTGCCCGACCCGTCGGAACGCACCACCACCCGGATGGGTTTGTCGGCACAGCCCACTTGGCTGTAATTGTTGATGCGGCCCAAGAAGATTCCCGCCAGCTGGGCCTGGCTCAGCTTCAGGTCACATCCTCTGTTCTGATAGGCCACAGCAATGGCCCCCGCCGTCATGGGGATTTGCACCACCCCTTGCGACACCTTGGCAATTTCCTCCGCCGGCATCGGCACATCACTGGCCCCGAAATCCACCGTGCGAGACATCAACTGACGCACCCCGGCTCCGGATCCCACGGATTGATAGTTCACGCGCACACCCTTGCTGGCCAGGTCTTGGAACCAGCGTTGATAGATCGGGGCGGGGAAGGAAGCCCCTGCCCCATTCAGGGTGTTGGTGGTGCCACAGCCCACCGCCGACAAGGACAACCCGGCCACCATCGCGCCGCTCACCAGCCGAGAAAAGGCGCGGTTGCCCCGGGAGAACGGGGAAGGCATGGCGGCATTGCGGGCGGGTTGAAACGGGACGGTCAAACCTGACATTGCCACCTGTTGTTGACGCCAGCGACGGAGGGGGAACAAGGGCCACTTCACCGCTGTTTGCATCCAGACTCGCGTGAAAGATTAGCCCATTCTTGACACTGACGCCTCCGCTCCGTGTTCTACCCGTCCCACCAACCCCATCGGCCCCCCACCACCACTAACCGGCGCAGAGGTTGTAAAAATTATCGTTCTCCTTTGCCGCCTTGGCGCTTGCCGCCACTCCCCCGCCCAACCCCACTGGAGGCGGCTGCCCCGCCGGAGGCGCCCCACCCCGAGAACGACTAATACGTCAGTACCATTCAAGGGCTTGCGCCGCTCCTCCCGTCGTGTCCCCCGCCGCTCCTGACGCCCCTTCTGTCGCCGGCCCCTCGATTGGCGGTCCTTCCATTGCCACGGTTTTGATCGACGGTAACAACTTTTACGCCTCCTGCGAGGCACTGCTCGATCCGGCCGTGCTGGGCAAGCCCTTGGTGGTGCTCTCCAACAACGACGGCTGCATTGTCTCCCGCAGCGCTGAAGCCAGGGCCCTTGGCATTCCCATGGGGGCTCCCCTCTTTCAGGTGCACTCCCAGCTGGAGCGCCACGGCGTGATCGTGCGCAGTTCCAATTACAGCCTCTATGGCGACATGAGCCAACGGCTCATGGCCACGCTGGAGGCTTGGGTGGAAGCCTTGGAGATCTATTCCATTGATGAGGCGTTTGGTCTGCTGCACCGGCCACGCGCCACCGATGGAAGCAGCGCTGATCTCACCACCTGGGGCCTGGCCGTCCGCCAGGCGGTGCGCCAACAGCTGGGATTGCCGGTGGCCATTGGCATCGCCCCCACGAAAGTGCTGGCCAAGGTGGCCAATCGTCTGGCCAAGCGCTCGGCCTCCGTTCCCCAGCCGGGGGTCTTCGACCTGGGGGCCGCCCCGGATCCGGACCCCTGGCTGGAAGCCGTCCCGGTTGAAGAGGTCTGGGGCATTGGCCGCCGTCTCTCCCGCTGGTGTCGCCTGCGGGGCATCACCAACGCGCGCCAGCTGCGCGACATGCCCGCCGGCGAATTGCGCCTCCGTTGCGGCGTGGTGGGCCTGCGTCTGCAGCGGGAATTGCGAGGCCATCCCTGCCTCCCCCTGGTGGCCCTGCCACCCGCCAAGAAGGAAACCTGTGTCAGCCGCAGCTTCAGCACTCCGATCACCACCCCGGAGGCGTTGCGCCAGGCTGTGGCCACCTATCTCAGCCGCGCCGCCGAAAAACTGCGCCGCCAGCGGCAATGCGCCGGCGCCATCACGGTGTTTGTGCGGACCAGCCCCTTCAGTGGCCAGCCTTTTTACAGCAATGCCGCCACCGTTGCCCTTCCGCTCGCCAGCGACGACACCGCGGTCCTCCTGGCGGCCGCCCTGCCCCTGGCTGATCACCTGTTTCGTCCCCATCACCCCTTGCGGAAGGCGGGCGTGCTCCTGCAGGCGCTCCAGCCCGCCGATCAGCTGCAACACCATCTCTTCACGCCCCTGCCGCCCGACCAGCAAGAACGCCGCCGCGCCCTGCTCGCCACGGTTGACGCCCTCAATGCCCGCCATGGCCAGGGCACCATCCAATGGGCCGCCTGCGGGCTGCGGTCCTCCTGGGCCATGCGCCGTTCACGCCTGTCTGGCGCCGCCACCACCCGCTTGGAGGACGTGCCCTGGGTATGGGCCCAGCCCTAGAGGCCATCGAACGATGTGGCGATCTGGTTGCGTCCGTTGCTCTTGGCCTGGTGCAGGGCCTGTTCGGCGCGGCGAAGCAGGTCGTCAAAGGTGGTGTCATGGGGCCCCAGGCTGGTGAGGCCACCGCTGATGTGCAGCCGCACATCGGAATGGATGTGCACCCCTGGCATGGTGGAGACGGCTTGGCGAAGGGTTTCGGCCGTCTCCAGGGCCACCTCGGCGGGGGTGTCCACCAGCAGCAGGGCGAATTCCCCGTCACCAAGCCGACCGGCAAAATCCTTCTCACGCAGGAATTGGCGCCCCATCTTGCAACGATCGCCGAGGACCTGATCGCCAGCTTGGTGCCCCCATCGATTGTTAATCGAGCGGAAGTTGTCAATATCAAACAACAGTAATGACAGGTGGTTGCCCTGGGACTTTGCCTTTCGAAATTCCTGCTCCGCAGTGAGAAGAAACCGTTGGCGAATCGGCAGATTCGTGACTGGACAAAGCGAAATCTGCCGACGCAATTCTAACTCTCGCATCACAAGTTGGGAGAGTAATTCTAGCTGTCTAAGTTGGCCAGGGTTGGGCTGCTTGGGTTCACGGTCGATCACGCACAACGTGCCCAGGTTGTGACCCGTGTCGCTGCGCAATGGGGCGCCGGCATAAAAGCGAATCAGCGGCTCAGCGGTGACGAGTGGGTTGGCGCGAAAACGCTCATCTTCCAGGGCGTTCGGCACCACCATGACCCCATTGGCCATGATGGCGTGGGCGCAAAAAGCTACGCCCCTGGGGGTCTCTCGCACATTCAGTCCCTTTTGCGAGAGAAACCATTGGCGGTTGGCCGTTACCAGGGAAATGGCTGCCATCGGCACAGCAAAAGTGAGGCTGGCGAGTTCCACCAGCCGGTCCATGTGAATGTCGCTGTCGCTTCCCAACACGCCCAGGCGTTCCAGTTCCCGCAGGCGATCTTCCTCGTCAGCGGGAATGGGGAAGGCGGCGTTGGCGGAGCTGGAAGGTGGGCTGGTCATGGGGCCCCTTAGCAGATTTCAAGCCTAGGAGCCCGCGGCGAGCTCCCCAGCCTCCCCCCCGGAGACTGCGGGGAATCCGCATCAAGGGGCACGAACAATTTCTGACAGTTTTGCGCACCTGTGCTGATCCAGATCCTGCATATGGCCGCGCTCGGCGTAATACTCCGCCTGCAGGCGCAGGGCGTCCTGGTTCAGGCTGTCAAACAGCCGCTGCAGCTTGGTTTCCATGTCCAGGGCCGGACTGGTCGTCCCGCCGGGTGGTGGATCCCCCTCCTCCCCGTCGGGTTCCGCGGCGCCCTCCTCCTCCAGCAGGCGGGCCAAGCACTGTTCCAGGGTGTGAATCCGCTGGGCGTTCCAGGCGTCCAGCAAATGGCGGCAGCGCCGCACGGACGTCAGCCAGCGGGCCCGGCTGGCGATGGCCGCCCGCAGGTGCAGCACCGGCTGCTGGAACGACAGGCGGTGCAGCTCGCTGGGTTCGAGCAGGGGCATGAACCGATCCAAGCTGTCGACCTCCTCCATCGCCAGCCGGGTGGTGAGCAGCTCGGCAAGGGGCAGATCGGCCAGGACGTGGCCCGCGTCATCACCCCGGGTGATGGCCTCGAGGCGCTCGGCGCCGAGGTGGGCTTCCTCCAGCTCCGTAATCGCGGCCCAGAGGCAGATATGGGAATGGAGGCAAAAATTTTCCTGCTCCCACTCGCACAACTGGCGGCGCATCTCCCCGCGGATCTGGGGGCAATGGAGATAGAGCCGCAGGAGCTCCGCTTCCGCCTGTTCGTTGCTGTCCTTCGCCCGGGGAGAGGACCAACGGCTGGAGCGCCCGTGCCAGCGTTGGCCCTTCACCTGCTGGCGCAGGTCGTTTTCCAATTGCAGGGTCAGTCGAGCCTGGCCGCCCGACAGCCGCTCCGCCACCACCTGCACGTACCGGCTGCGGACGGCGCTCTGGGGGAGCTTGCCCAGCAGGGCCACCAGCGCCGTGACCGCCTCTTGAAACTGATCGCCTTTGGAGAGATCCCGGTCCCGCAACACCTGATCGATCTGCCAGTCCAACCAGAGGGGAGCCGCCTCGACAAGGGCGCGGTAGGCGGCGCCCCCATGGGTGCGCAGAAACTCATCGGCGTCCTTGCCGTCGGGGAGCTGCAGCACGCGCAGGTCCACCTGCCCCTGCAGGGCGAGGTGCTCCACCGCGTCGATGGCCCGTTCCGCCGCCCGCACGCCCGCCCGATCGGCGTCGAAGTTGAGCACCAGCCGCTTGCTGTCGCAGCAGCGGCAGAGCTGGGTGATCTGCTCTTTGCTCAGGGCCGTCCCCAAGGCCGCCACCGCATGGGTGAGGCCCGCCGCGTGCAGGCTGATGGCATCGAAATAGCCCTCCACCACCACCGCCAGATCCGCCCGGCGAATGGGATCGGCCGCCCGGTCCAGGGCAAACAGATGCTGCCCTTTGCTGAACACCTCCGTTTCGGGGGAATTGAGATATTTCGGCTCCACCCCATCCAGGGCGCGACCGCCAAAGCCGATCACCCGCCCTTGCCGGTCGCGGATGGGCACCATCACCCGTTGGCGGAAGCGGTCGTAGAAGCCGTTCCCCCCCTTGCGGGCCACCACCAGGCCAGCGGCTTCCAGCAGCTCCGGTGCCTGCCGCTCCACCTCGGAAAGGTGGCGGAGGAGCCCATCCCAGCGGTCGGGGGCGTACCCCAATTGGAAGTCTGCCAAGGTGGCCTCGCTAAGCCCCCGGGTGGTTTTGAGATAGCGCAGCGCTTCGGCCCCCTCGGGGGCGCGCAGTTGGGCCGCGAACCAGCCCGCCGCCAGGCTGAGCACACGGTGCAATTGGTCGCGGCGGGACAGCTGCTGCCGTAGGCGTTCCTGCTGGGGCCCCTCCAGTGTCTCCACCGGCAGCTGGTAGCGCCGAGCCAGCTCCAGGATGACATCGCTGAAGGTGGAGCGTTGGAACTCCATCAAAAATTTGATGGCATTTCCCCCGGCGCCACAGGAAAAGCAGTAGTAAATCTGCTTGGCCGGCGACACCGTCATCGACGGGGAGCTGTCGTCGTGAAAGGGGCAGAGGCCGACGAGTTCCCGCCCCTTCCGCTTCAGCACCACATGCTCGCCCACCACATCGACGATGTCGGCCCGTTCCTTCACGGCCTCGATCGTGCGGGGGTGCAGGCGGGGGAGGGCCAATGGCTGTCCGCGGGGTAAGGGGGCCTCCATTCTGGAGGGGGCGCGCGCGCCGGTGGCCGGCTCAGCCCGTGGGCACCGGGGCCAACCCGGTGGGAGGGGGGACCAGGAGGCTGTTGCCTTGCCGCAACGGCAGGGGGTAGGTGAGCCAGTCCTGCGTCCCTTCCGGGGCGCTGCCATCGGGACGGGCCAGGCGCCAGCTTTCGCCCCGGGATCCCCGCTCCAGAAAAATCTCGAACGGCGCGTCCACCCGGTAGGGATCCTTGCCGAGCCGCCAGTCAAAGCGCCCCGTGAGGCGCAACCCGCTGTTGGAACCAATCGTCACCGGGTCCTGCCGCTCCACGCGCACCCGGCTCACCAGCGGCTGGCCCACATGGTCGAGGTCAAGGGCCCTGGCCACATCCGCCTGGGTGAGCTGGATCTGGAGCGCCAACGCCTGCAGCAGGGTGCCCTGGGGTGGGCCGTTGGAGGGCAGGCAACCCGCCAGGCTAAGCGTCACCAGGGCCAGGGCGGCCAGCACAAGGCCAGCCCGGGCCCACCTGGGGCCCCAGCCCCCCCGGGGATGGGGCGGGATGGGGGACCAGGGAGCTTGGCGCTCGTTCCGGGTTCGGCGTCCGAGCACACTGGCGGAGCCCACGGGGTTGCGGAGCAGGATGGGGGGACGCTAGCGATCCACGCCCCTTGGCCCGCAGGGCACCATGGAAGCCAGCCCGGGTTGGCCCATGATTGGTTGGTTGCAGGGAGAACTTTTCGACCCCTGGCAGCAGCAGGCGAATCGGTTTGGGATCCTGCTCGTGTGCCAGGGCGTGGGCTATGAGGTGCAGCTGTGTCAGCGGCAGTGGCTGCGCTTGCCCCCTCCGGGCAGCCGGCTCACGCTCCATGTGCACCAATCCATTCGCGAGGATGGCTGGACGCTGTTTGGCTTTGAAAGCCGCGAGGAACGGGACCTGTTCCGGGAGCTGGTGGCCGTCAGCGGCGTGGGCCCCCAAATGGGGATGGCCCTGCTGGGGGCGATGGAGGTGGAGGAGCTGGTGCGCGCCGTTGTGGAGGGCGATGGGCGACGGCTGAGCCAGGCGCCTGGGGTGGGCAAGCGCACGGCGGAGCGCCTGTGCCTGGAGCTGCGACAAAAGTTCCAGCAGCGCCTGGGCGACGGGGGCCAGGGGGCGCCCTCCAGCGCCGGGGTGGAGGGCGGCGGGTCCGCGCCCCTGGGGGAGGGCGCCCAGGCCAGCGAGCTGCGGAGCCTGTTGGCGGCGATGGGGTACGAGAACGGGGAAATTCAGGCGGCCCTCAAGGCGGTGGCCGCCCAAGGGGTGGGGCCCGAGGCGGATCTGGAGCGGTGGTTGGGGGATTGCCTGCGCTGGCTGTCCCGGACGGCCGCCTGAGGATCGGGTGGGAGCCAGGCGGTAGAGTGGATGATTGACTGCAAAACGCCCAGCGCAGATCATGCCGCTACCCACGATTCGCAAACAGGAACTCATCAATACCCATCAGCAACACGGCACCGACACGGGCTCGGTGGAGGTGCAGGTGGCGCTTCTCAGCGACCGGATCAGCCAGCTCAGCAGCCATCTGCAGAAAAACATTCACGACTTTTCCTCCCGCCAGGGGCTGTTGAAAATGATTGGTCGCCGCAAGCGGCTTCTGGGCTACCTGCGCCAGCAGAGCGAGGAGCGTTACGCCGCCCTGATTGAAAAACTCGGGATTCGCGGCTGAGTTCCACCATGGCGCCAGAACGGCAACGGCGAAACTCCAAGGCGAAACAGTCCCGCTCCAAGACGGGGCTGGGAGGCCCCGCTGGGAAGCCCACGCCCGCCCAGCGGGTCAACCAGGCGATCCCGGATGCGGTGGCCAACCGCATGATGCGCCGCATTGCCTTTGCCACGGGCCTTCCCACCCTGCTGGGGATGGGGGTGTTTGTGGTCAGCTACGTGCTGGTCAGCCGCCATTGGCTGGCGATTCCGCCCTCCGCCACTCTGTTGGCGTCCGGGGCCTGTTTTCTGTTGGGCCTGGTGGGTTTGAGCTATGGCGTGTTGTCGGCCAGTTGGGAGGTGGAGCCGGGCAGCCTTTTGGGACAGGAACAAATCCCGGTCAACATCAGTCGAATGCGCGAATCCTTGCGGGCCCTGCGGCAGGGCCCGCAAACCCAGCAGAAAGGTCCGTCCTAGGCGGGGAGGGCTCCGCCTAGCTGGCTGGCACGGTGGCGGCGTTCAGGAGTGACGCCCGGAATTGGGCGGCTTCCAAGGTCTGGAGGGCGGATGGCCCATCGTTGACGCAGAACTGATGGCCCAGCCGCACGTAGCGGCTCCGCCCTTCGGTCCACACCTTCGCCACCACCGGCAGCCGCTGAACGCCCGGCTCCGGATCGGGCCGATGGCGTTGCAAGCACTCCCGGAGCCGGTGCTGGAAGGCGATGTCGCCCGCCTGGTCCGCCGGCAGCTCCACCAGCAACAGATTCAGCTCTTCGATGCCGCGGCAATCGTCCACAATCACCTGGACACGATCATCCCGTCGATCGACGGACGCCCACACCATCAGGCGGGCATCCACCAGCAAGTGATCGGCCAGCCGGGCGTAGCTCTTGGGAAAGACCACGGCTTCACAACTGCCGGTGAGATCTTCCAACAGCAACACGGCCATGCGATCCCCCTTGCGGGTGGTCACCTGGCGACACTCGGCCACCATGGCCAACAGGCTGATCTTCCCCCGATCCGGTTGTTCCTCCAGGCTGCCCAGGCCAA
>JBKCVY010000183.1:0-3369 GCA_046317475.1 Cyanobacteriota bacterium
AGCCCCGTCACCACCACCGGCACCGTGCCCGCCACCAGCATCCAGCCCACCCGGCGGCGGGCCTCCGGGGTGGCCAGATAGGGCTGGAACCCCCAGAAGGCCCAAAAAAACGGCAGCCAGTTTCCGAGCCCCACCCAGGCCAGCCAGCCGCTGGAGGCCACCGCCGCGCCCATCGCCATCAGCGCGGCGGCCAGCAGCAGCACCCAATTGGCGGGATCCGCCAGGGGCCGCTCCCGCTGCCGGCTCCCCAGGATCAGGGCCACCAGCAGGCACACCCCACCCAGCAGGGCGCTGCTGGCCAACATCAGCAGACCGACCTGAAAACAGGCCCAACCCAGCCCTGGGGCGCCAGTGGGCCGGCCCTGGGCCAGGCGCGTCTGAATATCCCGGAGGATCCGCGGCACAGCACTGGAGGACAAGCAGGGGAGGGACGGAAACCACTCCATGGTGGAGCCCCATTGCCGCCACCCCCAGAAGGCCCTCAATCAAACACAGCGGTGCGCCCGCCGTAGACCATCACCTGCCGCCGCAACACCAGCCGCAGCGCCCGGGCCAGGGCCAGCCGTTCCGCGTCCCGGCCGATGCGCACCAGGTCCTCCACCTCGTCGCGGTGGCTCACGGGCATGGTGACTTGCTGGATGATCGGGCCGCCATCCAGGTCTTCCGTCACGAAGTGGGCCGTGGCGCCGATCAGCTGCACGCCCCGCTCCCAGGCCCGGTGATAGGGCTGCGCGCCCTGGAAGGCCGGCAGGAAGGAATGGTGGATGTTGATCACCCGTTCGGTGTCGGGATCAAAGCGACGCAGGAAGCCGGGGCTGAGCACCTGCATGTATTTGGCGAGCACCACCATGGCGATCCGGTGCTCCGCCAGCAGGGCGAGCTGGGCCGCCTCCGCCTCCTCCCGCAGGCTGGCCGTGACGGGCAGGGCGACGAAGCGCGCGCCAAAGTCGCGGGCGATGGGCTCCAGGTCGGGGTGGTTGCTGATCACCAGGGGCACGGTCATCGGCAACTCGCCGGAACGGGTGCGCCAGAGCAGATCCAGCAGCACAGGGTCCTGGCGGCTGACAAAAATCGCCACCCGCGGAATTTCATCTGAAAAGTGGAGTTGCCCCGTGCCGCCCAAACGGCCGGCCAGGGCCTCCACGGCGACGCCCATGGCCTCGCGGGGCATCCCGAAACCCTCCAGCGACCACTCAATGCGGCTCAGGAACTTGCCAGCGGCGGAATCGTTGTGATGGTCGGCGTGGAGGATGTTGCCCCCGTTCATCGCCACCCAGCCGGAGAGTTCGCTCACCAGGCCGCGGCGGTCGGGGCAGATCACCTGCAGGATGGCCGTGGGCGATCGCATGGAGAGGTGGCGGGGCCCTGGGTCAATTTACCCGGAGGCGGGGGGCCTCCCCACCGCCTCCGGGATGGTGACCACCAGCAGTTGGGCGGCCTCCTCCCCTCGTCCCTTGAGGTTGCCCTCCCAGAGGGGGTTGTAGGCCAGCTCGGCAAAGCGGCCGTAGGCGCGCAGCTTCTCCACCCGCACGGCCAGCGCCGGGCCGCAGATGCGGCGGGGAGCGCTGTCCTCCCCGTCCTCCTCCATCAATTGCACAGACACAAAGGCCCCCCGCGGGAAGGAGGCGCAGGCGGGGCGCGCCTCCAGCAACAGCAACCGCTGGGACTCCGACAGCAGGGGCTGGGCGAAGCGTTCCACGGAAAGGGCGTTGAGGGTGTGGCGCGAGACGGCGATTGTGGACAGGTCGCGGGCACGCGCCGCCGCCCCCCGTGCCGTGGAGGGCCATTCGGCGATCAGGCGCGCCAGCGGCGTCGCAAGAGGAGCAGGGCCGCGAGCAGATGCCAGGCCATCCAGCGCCGCTTGTCTCCGCCGGGCGAGAGCAGGCGAAAGCTGGTCCAGAGGAAGGCGAGGGACGCGGCGAACAGCGGCGCATACATGCGGATGTTCGTGGCATAGAAAATATAATTCGGCAGCAAAATCGTGAGGAGCACTATCCCCCACAGCTCCCAGCCACGGCCAAGAAGGGATTGGGCAATGCGCCAGCAAAACAGCAAGCCAATGATAAACATGCCCGCGTGGATCAGCCGCAAAGGCAACTCGTCGCCCGCCGGAAAAAAGGCGACGACGGGATGCAAAGCCAGGTAAACGGCCGCGCCATAGCGGGCACAGATCAGGAGAAAGAGGGCCAGGAGGCCGACGGTTGGCGCCATGGCCCAGGCAACGGGGCAACACGCTACGGAGGGCAATGGCCACGGTCGGCCGACCTGGTTCCCAAGGTGTGGCGCAACGCCATCCCGCCAGTGGGGGAGCCAGGCCCGCAACCCGCTCAGCGCAGGTGGAGCCGCAGGGTTTCGGCAGGGGCCCGGCGCACCCGGGCGCGGATGGTGGTGAGCCCCAAGCGTTCGTGGGCCGCCACCCGGTGACAGCCGTTGAAGCCCCACAGCTGGCCGTCCACCTCCAACACATCAATCGGCTCCTTCTGGCCCTCGCGGGAGATGGAGGCCATCAAGGCATCAACTTTGGCCTCATCAAGGACGCGCTGGAGGGGACGGCGGATGGAGGCCAAGGGAATGGTGGCGAGACGCATGTCAGGTCTTCCCGTGCACGTCCCACGATGCTAACTCGGAGTCACTCCGCTCTAGCCCCCATCCTGCGGGAAGCCGGGGAAGCTATGGCACGGGGTTACAGCCTTCCTCCCTCTCCTCCGTCCCAGTCGCAGACCTCGGTACAGTCGCGCTTGCCTGCCTCCGTGCCGTTTCATGGCCGTCGCCAGCCTCTCTCCGTCTCCCTCGGCCGGGCCCCTCCAAGGCCTGCATCGCCTGTTCCGTTCCCTTGTCCTGCTGGCGGTGGCGGCGCTGCTGAGCCTCTCCCTTGTGGCGTGCGACGGCGGCCAAAAGGTGTCAGACGTGATCAGCGCCGAGGACCTCGCCCTGATCACCCGCCAGGCGGAGGGCTTCCTATCCGCCCGCGACCGGTTGCCGGAACTGGCCGCCCTGGTGAACAAAAAAGATTGGACCTTCACCCGCAACCTCATCCACGGCCCCATGCAGGAGGTGGGACGTCAGATGCTGTACATCAACCAGCGGCTCCCCAAGGCCGAGCAGGCGGAAGCCAACGCCCGCGCCAATGCCCTCAAGGACGCCATGGCCGATCTCGATGAGGCCGCCCGCTTACAGGATGCGGACGCCCTGCGCAAGGGTTACATCAAGGTGGCCAGCAGCTTTGGCCGCTACGCCCAAATCCTTCCCCAGGCTGTGCAGGAAACCCTCAAGCAGGTGTGAGCGGGGCTGGCGTGGTTGTAGTGGGAGCGTTCATCATCGGCCGGTCGGCGGCCTGGCGGCTGCGGCAACAGAGCCAGGCCCTCTGGG
>JBKCVY010000184.1:0-11962 GCA_046317475.1 Cyanobacteriota bacterium
CCGTCGCATTGCGGAAGCCACCGCACGGGGGCGGGCATGGGTTCTGTATTGCTCGCCCGCTATCAGCTCAGGGATCAGCTTCGAGCGGTGGAGGCCCGCCGCCGTCATTGCCTACAGCGGTGGCCTGATCGCTCCCGAGCACGCCGCCCAAGCCCTTGCCCGTGTTCGCTGCCCTGAGGTTCCCGCCTGGCTGTTTGCTCCCGAGCAAGCTCAGCTGATTCGGATGGGCTCTGGTGCCACCGATCCCGCCAAGCTGATCGCCCATCTCCGAGAGAGCACTGATCCCCTGCTGGGGGCACTGGGAGAGAGCGGTCCCGAGGAAGCCTGGCTCAAGGCCTGGGCTGCGCTGGGGGCGATCCGCAACCGGCAGAGCTACGCCTACCGCGCCACCATCGCCGGCTTGTTGGAGCGGGAAGGGTGGAAGCTTCAGGACCCGGGACCTGATCGCTGCCCCGCCCTGGGGGACTCCATCACGGCGGAGCTTCGCAGGATTCGGGACGCCAAACGAGAGGCCAAACGGGAAGCCATCCTTGGCGCCCCACTGCTCTCACCACAGGAGGCCGCGGCCCTTGATCGCCAGCGCCAAGCCACACCAGAAGAGGCCGCGGCCCTTGATCGCCATCGACTGAGCCAACGCTGGGCCCTGAGAGAGGCCCCCCCCTCGCTGGAGCTGCTGAAAGCTGACCGGGACGGTTTGGCCGATCGCCTGCGCTTGGGCTGGATCCTCACCACCCCCGAGGCCCTCGCCCTGGTGCCCGACCATGACTGGCTGAGCATCGCCCGGCTCGATTCTCGCGGCCGACCCTTTGCTCCCGATCGCCTCAGCGAAACCCTGGCGCCGAAGGTGGCCGTCCTTCAGGCGCTGGGGATCCCTGCCTTGCTGGAGAGGTTCGCCAAGGGGGAAACGATCGCTGCCACCGATCCCGCCCTGCAAGCCCTCCATGCCACGGCAACCGCCCACCGCCACCAACTCAAGGCCAGTCTCAAGGTGAGTCCTGGCGAGCTTCCCACCGGCACTCTGCGGAAGCTCCTACGCGCCATCGGCTGGGAACTGGATCAGGTGGGGCGCATCAAGGCCCGCACCGACGGGGGGCGGGACGTCTACACCTACACCGCCGAACGGGAGGCCTTACCTCAAGAGGTGGATCCCGAGGTTCTCGCTGGCCTCTGGCTGGCAGAGCTGCGATCAGGTGGGGCTAAAACCGACCCTATACAGACCTTCCATAGGGTCGAAAAAAGCCCCAACCATCCGCCCCGCCCCCTGGCTTCGCCCCTCAGGCGGTGGCCCTTGGCCCCTGCGGTGGTGATTCCCTGGCCCTCAGGCCCCCCGCGCACCCGATCCCGAGGGTTTGCCCCCGCCTGCTGATCCCTTCCCTTCAGGGCCGCACAGGTGGTGTGTCCGCCCATGGGAACCCTTGAGGCCCCGCCCGCTGGCCCGTGCTGACCCTGCTCCTGCCCCCAGACACTTCCCCGGAAGACCTTGAGGCCCTCACCCGCGCCGCCGCATGGTTGGCGGAAGGCCTGGCCCTGGCTCCGTGTGTGCCTTCCCCGGCAAGGCCTGGAGATCCTGACGAGAGCCCTTACGGTTTGGCGCCTAGGCCTGTCTTGACGCGCCATGGCACGGATCAGAACACAACTGGCGATTCAGGTCCCACCTGCCTTCCTGGCCCGTCTCAAAGCTGAGGCCACGGCGCAAGGTCGGACCGTCACGAGCCTGGCCATGGAATGGCTGGAAGCGGGGCTGGCTGGAGCTTTCGCGCCAACCCCTGCCGCTGAGCTGTTGGATCGCCTGGCAGCGGTGGAAGACCGTCTGGCGTCTTTGGAGGCTCGCGAGACAGCTTCGCGGGGCCGTGCCGCAAAGCGCCCCTCGGCTCCCGCCGCGCCCCCCAGCGAGCCCCCGACCCCACCACTGGAGCGCACGGGTGGGCGACTGACCACCACTGATCTGGCCCGCGCCACCGGCACCAGCGCTGGAGCGTGGAACAGATGGGCCGCTGGCCATGCTTCTGGCAGCGTCCGCCAGCACCCCACAGCAGGGAGCTGGCGCCTGTTGGGCAAAGAGCCCCCGCCGGCTGATGTGGGAGGCCCCCCCCGCTGGCTCTGGGAGAAGGTGGCCTAGGTAAGCCTGGCCATGCCTTGTCGCTGTGCCTTGCCCCCTGCCTAGGCCACGCCCCTGGCTCCTGCTGTTGAGCCTTACGCGGCAAGCCTTCCTTTGGCCTCGCCATGCCTTGCCATCTGCCTAGGCACGTCTGGCCATGCCTTGCTTATCTGTCACAGCAGCAGATAGGCGGTTTTTGGACAGACGCTGAGAACCCTTGCAAACACTGACTTTTTCTGATGCCGCTGTCCTGGCCAAAAACGCTTGACCAGAATCGCCCCTGCCCGCCGGGGGCTGGCCCCTGGCGGGCAGGGGCAAGCCCTGCCCTAAACACAAAGTGTAAGGAAATGGCCCACAACTTTTGTTGTATAAAATCTAGGCTCTTTCCTCGGGTTCTGATAGTCCGGGTCCTTCTGATCTGATAGGCAAAGCGGTTATATTCCGACCCCGGTTTTTTCGTAGCCGTAGCTGAGAATCTTGCTTAACAAAACAACGTTGCAGGATATACGTTCCCCCTCCCCACGCAAAGGCTTAAGGGGTGCTAAGCAGTGTCTTAAGTGAATTTGCTTAATCCCTGCGGGTCTTTCTCATCACCATTGGCGCGGGATCGTACTGATTCCCGCGCATGCTCAGCATCGTTGTTGCCCCCACACCCGTGTGGGCTGGACAAAAAGGAGTGGGGCGGGAGGGCGGAGCGGATCTCCGTTGCCCCCACACCCGTGTGGGCTGGACGTTTTTTGGTGGTGGCGGGGATCCCTCCCCTCTGAGTTGCCCCCACACCCGTGTGGGCTGGACGCATTCGCAGCCCGGTCGGCCGGGAAGCGGTTGATGAGTTGCCCCCACACCCGTGTGGGCTGGACGTCTGGACAGACCGTGGGATCACAGGCACAATTGTTGCCCCCACACCCGTGTGGGCTGGACGGCCTTGAGCGTCAGCGTCTGGGCCTCCAAGAGTTGCCCCCACACCCGTGTGGGCTGGACGGCTGAACGACCTGACCCGCCAAGCGATCGATCTGCGTTGCCCCCACACCCGTGTGGGCTGGACCCAAGGCCTCCCAAACAGGCGATGCCTGGCCATTCGTTGCCCCCACACCCGTGTGGGCTGGACGGTGTAAGCCATCTGGCAATCCTAGGCCATAGTGGTTGCCCCCACACCCGTGTGGGCTGGACACGCACTGCTGGGGGCTGGGGGTGGCTGCGATCACAGTTGCCCCCACACCCGTGTGGGCTGGACACTTGATCCCAACTGGGATCTAAGGGTCTTGGAGGCCCGGAAGTCTCTTCGTGTCCATCGGGGTGTGTATTGGAGGGACTCCCCACGGGAGCCGATGCCACAGAAGCGGCTTCCTGCTGACACCCGGAAGGGCCAGGGGCAGGCGTTTTGAGTCTCCCGGTCCAACCTGGGCGACTTGTGGCCATTATGGCTCAGCCGTGGCGATGGTGGATCCATGCGCACGCTGGAGTTTGGCCTGTATCCCACCAAGGTTCAGGAACAACAGCTCCTGGCCTGGCTGGAGTTGCATCGCCGCATCTGGAATTTTGGCCTGTCCCTGCTGTTGGAGCTGGA
Source organism: Cyanobacteriota bacterium (assembly GCA_046317475.1). Lineage (GTDB taxonomy): Bacteria > Cyanobacteriota > Cyanobacteriia > PCC-6307 > Cyanobiaceae > Cyanobium. The sequence goes on from JBKCVY010000184.1 coordinate 3,666, forward strand.
TCGTTTTACCGCTTACGACAAGGCCAGCAAGGAACGGGTCCCCTGTTGCCCCGTGCGGTGGTCCTATCGCTGGGAGAAGGGCCCGGATGGCTCGTGGCAGGCGGTTCCCTACAGCGAGGTGCGCCGCTTCCGCGATGGTGGACTGTGCTGCCCGATTCCAGAGGAGCATCGCTCCCCCCGGCTCAGCGGAGACAGTTACTTCACACTGGCGGCATTCTTCGCGAAGAAAAATCATCCCAATTGGCCAGAGTTGAAAGGTTGCCCAGTCAACTTGATTCGCGGCACAGTTCAAGCTCTTGCCACGGCATGGAAGGAATATAAAAGCGGCAAGCGAGACGCCATGGGCCGCATGCGAAAAGCCCCGCGTTTCAAGGGGGTTCGCTTCCCGATCACAACTCTTAGCGATACCGACTGCAAAAAGACCACCAGCGTGGAAGCGGACATGGTGAGGCTTCCTGTCTTGGGAGCCGTGCGGATCAAGGGAAACCGCGATGGTCGCCGCTGGCCGGTGGGATTGACGGTTGCGACCTATCGGATCCAGAAGGAGCCCTCAGGTTGGTTCCTGCTGCTGGTGGGGGACTTGCCGGCCCCCATGGTGCGGCAAACGGAGCTGAAGGTGGGCATCGATGCGGGAGTGGCCCACACGCTCACCACCGATGGCGGCAAACACATCGATGGGCCCAAGACCCTGGCCGCGAACCTGCGCAAGCTGGAGCGCTTGCAACAGCAGATGGCGCGACAGGAGAAGGGTGGTGCGAACTGGCGGAAGACGGTGGGAAAGATCAAGCGCACCCACGAAACGATCCGCCGCACCCGCAAGCTCTTTGCCCACAAGGCCACCACCTACCTATTGCGCACCTATGGAGCGGTGGCGATTGAAGACCTGAAGGTGGCCAACATGGTGCGCCGCCCCGCGCCCAAACCGGCTGAGGATGGATCAGGAGCGTTTCTGCCCAATCAAGCGAGCGCCAAGGGTGGTCTCAACCGCTCGATGCTTGACGCGGGCCTGGGCCAGTTACGGGTGATGCTGGAAGCGAAAGGGAAGGAGCGCGGTCGTCTGGTGGTGGCCGTTGACCCGAAGTACACCAGCCAGCGTTGTAGTGCCTGTGGCCACACCACGCCAGGAAATCGCTTGAGCCAAGAGCTGTTTTGCTGCCAGGCCTGCGGCCACAGTGAAAACGCGGATGTCAACGCGGCGAAAAACATCCTGGCCTTGGGCCTGTCCGCCCATGGGAACCCTTGAAGCCCGCCCTGGATCCCATGACGACCGCTGACGTTGCCGCCCTCCGTGGGGAACTGGTGCGGCTGGCCCTGGCCCTGCTGGTGCCCCATCCTAAGCATGCGGAAGCGGTGCGGCTGGAGCTGCTGCCTCTGGCGGAGCGGTTGCCCTGCTGAGGGTGGTCAGTGCCCCTTTTAGGCTTCGGCAAGAATCATCGAATCTGCTTCAGAGCATTGCCCCTCTGGCCCGCCAAGATCTGGAATTGGGCTAACAAGTGGCGATGGTTGATTCTTTTAGTCATTAGTGTTGTCTTTTTTGTTATTGCTTGGCCTGGGATTTCCGGCTTACTTAAGAGCTTGTTTCCTGGTAAGACGAAATGGGATTATTTAGAAAAAATTCTGATCCCTGTTGCTCCTCCTGTGGCAATTGGTTTTGGTGTTTGGTACCTAGATAAAAGCTGGAAGAATCGAGAGAAGGAAAGAGAAGAGAAAGAAGCGAAAGAAAAGGAACGAATCAGAATCGAAGAAAATAAAAGCCAAGCCCTCCAGGCTTACTTTGATCGTATATCTGCTCTGTTGATAGAAAAACAGGTGATCAATCTTGCCGAGTCTGCCAAAAAACTTGGATCTAGCTATAGGGATCCTATCGTTGAGTCGGCCAGGGATGTGATCAGGGCTCAAACTCTTGCTATTCTTAGGATCTTTTCGGAAGACGTAGAGAAAAAAAGTGCTGTTATTTGTTTTTTGATTGAGTCTGAGATTCTTCGAAGCTTGGCTGTTTCGCTCAGCGAGGCTGACCTCAGCGGGGCTGACCTCCTCGTGGAATGGGACGCCTAAACCATCTGGCCCCCCCTTGAATCCTTTGAGGGGGCAAAACACATCCCGAAAGCCCTGGAGAAGCATCTTGGGCTTTAACCGAAGGACCCCTCTTTTTTTGGGCCCCCTGCTTGCGGCTGCCCCGCGCCCACGGGCTCACCAGTGCCAGCCCTCAAAATGAGTGGCGCAACCGGTTGCGGAATGGTTGCGCAACCTGACGGGGTTTCTTGTGTTCCTTCCCCGGCAAGGGCTGGCGATCCCGAGAAAGGCCCCTACTCTCCCGTCACTGACGCCAACCGCTGACGGCACTGACTTCCTGCACCTGCTGTTGGGGAACAAGAGTGTTTCTTATTTTCATTTGCAAAGCTCGGCTTCTACAGGTTGTCTTGTAAGTCAAAATACTTAGTAGAAAAAGTTTGGAGGCCAGATCATGGTCAACTCTCTTCTGCAGCCCGTCGTGCAGCAGTTAAACCCCTTGATTCAGCAGGCATTGCAAAATGCTGTACCGTGGATATCGCAATATATCTCTAATCACAAGGGACTACTGTTAAGTGTCGCTCATACTAACCTGCAACGCATCAGATCAAATATGACTCAGGAGCAGCGTGATCAACTTGATGCTTGTATTCTGTGGGCGTTCAAACAATATGCTTTCCATGCGGTTTCTACCACGGTTGGTATTCCGTCTCCCTTGCTAAGCGTTGTTTACAACAAAGTTGAGGAGCTCTTCAAAGGAGACCCTGGCTTGATTGTCACAGGAAAAGAATATGCAAAAGAAGAATTAGAACGTTTAGCCTTGAAAGAAAAACTGAAAAAACAGGTAGCCAGCTATCAATTTGTTTTGCCAACCTCAGCCGGGCCGACATCGGCAATGCCGACCTTGAAGACATGCAATGGGAAAAAGAAGCCCCCCATCCTTGTGGGTCCCATGCTCGCCCCTCCGGCTGCCGCTGCCCTGCGCCCAAAGCTCCGTCAGCCCCAGTCCTGAAGGTGAGTGGCGCAACCGGTTGCGGAATGGTTGCGCAACCTGACGTGGGTTCCATGTGTACCTTCCCCAGCAAGGTCTGGCGAACCCGAGACAGCCCCTTACCCTTCCGTCACTGACACCAGCTACTGACGGCACCGATGGCCGAACCTGCCCCCCCTGATGCCGTTGAGGCCCTTCCTGATCTGACGTTGGCAGAATGCTGCGAGCGGTGGGGGGTGAGCAGTCGCAACAGCGTCAAGGCCCGCGCCGCCGCCCTGGGGGTGGAGCTTCGCAGGGAATCATCCACGCGAACGGTTTGGCCCGCTGAGCATCTGGCCCTGGGGGATGATCTGGCGAAGCATCTCAAGAAACCGGGGGGAACCCTGGCCAACTTCGGGCAATCACTGACGGCACCTGCTGACGGCACTGAAGGGGGTGGTGCCCTGGCACCCGAGACCCGGAAGGCGCGGCCCGCTCCGTCATCACTGACGCCACCTACTCATGGCACTGATGGCCTGATGGCCCTGGCTCAGATGGCCCTGGCCCTTCGCCCGCCGGCCGATCCCCTTGCCGTTCCCCGTGCCCTGCAGGAAGCGGCTGAGCTGGGAGCCTGGCTGAGCACCAAGGAGCTGGCGGAGCTAGTGCGCATGGCCCCGGCCACCGTCAGGGGATGGGCTGATGGCCACACTCCCCGCCCTGGTTTCAGGTTGAAGCGAAAGACCGACCATGGGGTGTGGTGGAAGGTGGTCAGTGACGCCCCCAACCAATGACAATGACAAGCTATACTTAAATTTATTTTCTTATGACAGAAGAGATATCGGATCAAGGTCTTTCTTTGTCAAAAAGAAAAACCGGTATTTTAATTAGGTTTATACCTTGGGCGATAATTGGATCCGTGGCTTTCGGTATCTATGGAGAGATCAGTAAACCTCCTTCAAAACAGTTAATTTCCGATCAAGACATAGGCCGTTATTTTGCGGATATTCGTTGTGGCAGAAAGAGCATGAAAAATGGTAAAAAAAGTCTTATTCGTCTAGGTGTGCCCTTGAAAAAAATTGAACAAGTTAAGCGTTTTTTGGATAACGACACTTCGGAAAATTTAGAAGCGATTGGAGGAATGGCAATCGGATCAGCAATCGTTGCTGGTTATATACTTCAATCTTCTGAGTTAAAATCATTGGGGTGGTGTGATGAATCTAAGGATGTTTCAAAAAAGGAGGAAAATTAAACCATCTATAAATTTAAGTCCTAGTTTTTTGCCGTCTTCCGCTGAAGCTCCTATCCCTACTCATATTGCGCCAACTGCCGCAAAGCAGCGCATGATTAGAGAAGTTCCATCCTTTGACAGTTTAGACACTGGCATCACTAGCGACACTCACTGATGACAGTGATCGAATTTCAAGCATCACTGATCGCAATCACTGACGGCACTGACGGGAGAAGTCCTTTTATCACTGATGGCAGTAGATGACGGCACTGATGGCATGTGACGCAATACAACAGCCTCCCCCTCGTACCACCCTCAACGGTGGATGACCTACAAGGTCGCCCATGGGTTCGCACGAGCGGGGTTCCTTGCCGTCACTGATCGCAGGCACTGATAGCACTGATCTCACCCACTGGCGTCAGTGACGGCAGAGACTGACAGCACTGATGAAAGGCTTGTCTGGGCAGCCATTCTCAATAAGGCCCTCTCTCGCCCGTTGTCCTGTTAACACCTTTGCCCCACCTAAGTGGTTGCTCTTTTGATAAAAGAGCAACTATGATCAGCAGGCAGACGGGGGAGCCCCATGGCCAAGGTGGATCGCAACGGACGGGCCGCCACCCTTTCCAATGACGAGCTGGAGGCCCTCTTGGAGGCCGCCCCCTCTCCCCGCTACCGCTGCCTCTGGGCGATTCAGCGATGGACCGCTGGCCGGATCAGCGAATCCCTCGCCCTGCGGTGGGGGGATCTCAATGGGGTGGTGACCTATCGCAAGGCCACCACCAAGACCAAAGCGACCCGGCAGGTTCCCACCGCTCCCCGCCTGGCGGAAGAGATTGAGACCTATCGCCAGGCCTGGGCGCAAGAGCATGGCCACACCCCAAGCAAGGAAGAGGTGCTCTTCCCTGCCCTGGGATCCACCACCACACCCCAAAGCCGGCAAGCCGCAGACAAAGCCCTCAGGCAAACCTGCGCCCGCCTGGGGCTGGAGGGAGTTTCAACCCACAGTTTCCGCCGTTCGCTGGCCACCGCCGCCGTTCGCCGGGGGGTGGCCCTCAACGTGGTTCAGAGGATCACCGGCCACAAGTCCCTGGGATCTCTGGGCCACTACTTGGAAGCCGACGAAAGCGAGGTGTTGGCCGCCATCGTGGGGTGATGGCGGCCCTTCCGGCTCCTACCGCTCGCCCCGGAAGTCCCACACCAGAGAGGCCCGAATCCTTCCCCTCAAGGGGAGGTTTGGCCTCAAGCGATTAAAGAAGGCAATGAGCCAGACAAAGCGCTTGAGTAGATTGTCCATGAGGTTTGCTGCGAGTGAACCGGCCACCAACAAAGCCCTTCAGGAGGTGAGAGTCCTGGGGGGCTTTGGGCTTTTGGTGGTCATCATGACCTAGGTGGGCACGTTAATACTTTTCCTTCTTTTTTCAGAAAAGTTCACATGGTGGCCCTGGCTCCTGCCTGATCCGCTGGCCTTTGGCTCACAAAGTCGTCTCACGGGGAATCAATTGGAGCAAGTAACGACAGCTCAGCTATAAGACAACTAATAGGCCGCGGCCAATATAAAGAAAGGCGAATAATAGGCGGGAGAGAGTATAGGGTAAGTATAAGCATTCAACTGACTGGCAGGTACAAAGCCGGATTTCTTATAATGAAATTGCTTTGTTGCACTTTTAAGTATAACCCATAGCGTCAGTGAAGCACCGCCAAAAACGGCGCCAGGACTGAAAAGATTCGCCTGACTAAGTTAATAGGATAATTGGAATTATTGAATTACTTCAACTCAGAAGCGTGATTTCCTGGCGCTGGAGCTGGGCTTTTGACAAGCAAAGATGAGATGCGCCTGGCCCTGCATCCCCTTAATATGGCGGCACCACTTGAAACAGAGACGTAGAAACAGAAACCCCCTGATCGGTTCCTAGGCCGATCAGGGGGAGTGGATCAAAAAGACCTTGCTGTGGTGGCGGGTCGATTTCTTCCAAGGAGGAAGGATGTGAACCTTACTAGCGTTTCCTCTCCCCTGCGTGGGGCGGATTGCAACAGCATCTTAACGCCACACACCCGATCGGGGAAGTGTGGAATCGTCCCTGTCTCCTGTCCCCCCGCCCTGCCCCTGACCGGGAGCGCCTGGGATGTCATCGACAGCCCCCCCGCCCTGTCTTCCAGCGGTCCCGAACTGATCCTTCCCGCCCATTGGGCGGAGCTTGAAGCGTCAGGGATCGCCCTGGATGTGGCCGCCGCAAACGTCGCATCCTTCGGCACTGGAACCCATCGGCACTGGGAGCACGAGCGAGAGGCACTCACCCGGCACAAGCGGGAGGCCATCGGCACAGCCAGCCGCACCCCCAGGGACAAGGCCTGGCATGGTCATAGCTCAGGGGAGTGGAAGGAGAGCAAGTGGTCCCTTGATCGCCGTTACCGGCATCTGGCGGAAGGTGGCTGGCGCACCCTCTCCGATTCCCTGCCTGGGCTTTCGGTCCCGGTCTTTGATCAGTGGAAGCCCAACCACCCCCGGCCTGGCAAAAAAGGGAAGCTGGTCAAATATGAGGCCCCGACCGCATTCCCCGATGGGGGGGGGCTGTTCCTGCCCCATGTCCCGGATTGGTCCTGGCGGCTGATTTGCGAGCGCCACGGGATCCCCAGCCCCGACGCGGCCACGATCGCGGGTGGATTCTGGCGTTGGGTGTTGGCCACCCCCTCCCTGCCCCTACTGGTCTGCGAGGGAGCCAAAAAAGCCCTCGCCGCCCTCTCCGCTGGCCATGCGGCGGTGGCCCTCCCTGGCGTCACCATGGGTTACCGCCGCAACCCTGACGGCAGCCGCCGGCTAATCCCTGCCCTTGAGGCCATCGCCCCCGGCCGCCCCCTGCTGGTCGTGTTTGACGCTGACCGCAAGGAGAGCACCGCCCGGAAGGTGGCCGCGTCCGCTGGAGCCCTTGCCTCCCTGCTCCGCACCGCCGGGGGGAAGCCCTCCATTGCCCAGTTGCCCTTGCTCCCTGGCGCGGCCAAGACCGGTCTCGATGACTTGTGGGTCGCTGGTGGCCATGAGGCTCTGGATCGTGCCCTGGCCCCACCTGGCCCCCGCCCGGTTCTCCCCCACCTTCGCGCCGCCGATCACACCGCCCCGGCTGACGTCTTCCTGGGGGTGAGCTGCCCCATCCCCTCACCCGAGGAAGCGCCGCTGGTCATCCTGCAAGCGCCGATGGGAAGCGGCAAAACCCGCGCCGTGGAAGACGCCCTGAGGCCCCTGCAACTGGAGGGGGTGCCGATCCTCCTGCCCTCCCACCGCCGCAACCTTGGCCAGGCCCTTACCGAAAGGGTGGGCATCCCCTGGGAGGCCACCCCTGGCACCGATGAACGTTTGCAGGGTGTCGGCGCTTGCCTTGATTCCTGGTGCCCACACTCCCGCCTTCAGATCACGGGCGAAACCGGAACCGGGGGGGTGTTGATCTTGGACGAATGGATGCAACAGGTGGAGCATCTGCTCCTTGGAAAAGGGACAGCGCTCACCGATCACACCACCCCCCGCCGCGCCGCCGTGCTGCGGACCATGGCGGAGCAGTTGCGCCGCGCCCGGCTGGTGATCGCCGCTGATGCCCAGATGAACCAATGGGCGGTGAATCTGCTGGAGGTCCTCACCGGCCGCCGTGCCCTGGTCATCTCCTCCAAGCACCAGCCCATGGCTGGCCGCCCCCTCCACTGCCCCGATGGGTTCACCACCGCCCAAAAAGCCGCCGATGCCTTCCGAAGCAAGTTGGGGGAGCTGCTGGGAGACCTTGGCCCTGGTGACTCCCTGCTGGTCTGGTCTTCCGCGCAGAAAGGAGACGAGAGCACCAACGCGCCTGAAAACCTCGCCGATCACCACCGCAACCGCCGACCTGCCGACCTGGTGGATGTGATCGACTCCACCACCCCCGAACTGGCGGCCGAACTGGCGGCCGATCCAGACGGGTTCGCCGCCCGTCGCATTGCGGAAGCCACCGCACGGGGGCGGGCATGGGTTCTGTATTGCTCGCCCGCTATCAGCTCAGGGATCAGCTTCGAGCGGTGGAGGCCCGCCGCCGTCATTGCCTACAGCGGTGGCCTGATCGCTCCCGAGCA
>JBKCVY010000185.1:0-1278 GCA_046317475.1 Cyanobacteriota bacterium
GTCCGGCCCCACCGAGACTTTGGCGCCGAGCCCGGCGTGGCCCGTGGGGGTCACGCCAAAGGCGCGGGCGGTGGCTTCGGAATGGAGAAAATTCCGCAACACCCCGGCCTCCACCAGGGGCAGTGGAGCGGTGGGCGTGCCCTCGCCGTCAAACAGGGGTGCCCCGATGTTGCCGGGGTTGAGGGCGTTATCAGTGATCGAAAGGAAGGGCACGGCGAGGGTCTCTCCCAGGCTTTCGCGCCGGCTCAAGCTGACACCATCAAGCACGGCGCGGGCATTGAACAAGCTGCTGAAGGCGCTGATGAGATCGAGAAAGGCCTCCGGCGAAAACACGCAGGTGTAACGACCTGTGGCGATGGGGGCATAGGCCAGGTGGGAGATGGTGCGTTCGGCCGCTTCCGCGACGCAACCCTCCACATCCAAGCCATCCACGCCATAGGCGAGGCGCACAGAACCGCTGCTGCGAGGCTTGCGGCCCGCCTCCTCGGCGCGGGCATACAAGTACAGCGAGGCGGTGTTCAGCCGTTGATGGCGAAGGGCACCCGCGCTGTTGAGGTAAAGACGCTCACTGCCCCGCTGGGCGAGGCCGTTGTAGGGCACGGTGGTGATGGCGGCATGGCGGCCCAGCAGGTCCCGTTCCGCATCCTTAAGCCGGGCCAGCAGGTCCAGAATGGAACGGGGCTCGGTCCGCGGTTGCTCCAGGGTTTGCAGCGGGGCCTGGGCCAGGGGTGAGAAGGCGGGGATGTCTTCGGGGTTGCCAAAGGCGCTGGCCTCACGAGCACCCTCCATGGCCCGGGCCAGCCCAGCCTCCGACAGATCGGATGTGCTGGTGATGCCCACCAACCCCTCGTCGTTCCATACCCGCACGGTGACGGCACGACGCTCGGCTCCTTTCATTTGCTTGGGCTCACCCCGATCCACCTGAACGGAGACATCGGTGCTGCAGGAGGCGCCCAAATCCCACTGGCGAATTCCGCACCGGGACGCTAAGCGATCCAGTTGTTCCCGAAACCAAGGGCCGTTCAACACATCAACATGATCTGGATTCATCGTCCCCCCACCGTGATGGTGTCCACACGGATGTGGGGTTGTCCCACGGTGACATAAACGCTGCCGCTCACCGATCCGCAGAACCCAGCGGACAAACCCAAATCGTTGGCGCACATGGAAATACGGGGGAGCACCTCCTTGGCCTCACCAATCAAGGTGGCACCTTTGACGGGGCGGGTGATCTGGCCCTGCTCAATCAGATAGGCCTCCTCCACGGCGAAGTTGAAC
>JBKCVY010000186.1:0-8697 GCA_046317475.1 Cyanobacteriota bacterium
GTTGAAGGACCATCGTCAAGCCATCCGGGACAGCGGCATGGATCCTGATGATGTGGATCAACGTCTGCGGTTCTGCGGTCCACTCGCCAAGTCAGTGGGGCGCGCCTAGCCAAGGAGACGGATCCATAGGATCAGAATGGCCATGCTCCGTAAACGGAGAAGCCATCAGAATCCACCACCATTGATCACTCAACACAACCACAAGTCAAACCCATGGTTCCTTCCCTGACCGAGCTGCAGCCACATAAAAAATATGAAATCGACATGGACCAAGGTTGCACATGTGGATAGCATTTGTTGTCACACTGGGCTTCAGCAAGCGACTGCTTGACCTTGGCCTCAAAGGCAAAGAGAGCTTGTCTGTTTACAAGATATCCCCGTTGCAACTGCTCAGCCAAAGCATGTCAGCGGAAGTGGTAGCAGCCCTGGATCAGATTCAACAGATCATCACAAACACCATGGGCTTGGAAGCCTTGGCACGGATTCCGGCCTTTACCGCAAGCCTGTACTGGGGATTCACATGGATTCGCTAAAAATCCACTTGTCATTGATTACTTTACAACGCTCATCTCTGGTCGAGGAGGCGTCGGCCACCACATCGGGATCAACGGGCTTGTGATCATTGCGATGACCGCAATCGACACCCATCTTGGCCACTTCATCTCCATGCCGATTATGGAAATTGTATTTGGCTGGCTTAGGTTCAAGTAGGGCAAGGAAAGGCGAACTATCCACGGCGGCTCAGACGTCCCTCCCGCTGAGTGATCCCACGCCGCATCAGCATCGCCAATGAGCCAATTCTGCACCAGCAGACGAGGAGAACACTAGACCGCTTATAGCTGCTGTATCCCCACCCCAAGATCCATGCGTTCCTCACAACCAACTCCAGCAAACCAGCCTCGGACCGGGGGATTGCCACAAATAGATTGGGATCAGTATGGCCTTATTCTGCTGATCTGGTGGGTCTCCGCATTGCTCCGCGTCAAACGAGGAGGCAATCCGAACGTTCCCTTCGCCATTAAGCAGCTAAAGCAAATCATCTCTGACGCCTTTAACTTAGGCCTCATCCATGAACTCGCAGGCTGAATCGTCATCTCCTACTGGCTCTTGACGTTGATGAACCGTTTCCTGAAGAGGCGCAAGAAGATGGCAGACAGCACCGCGCTCTGGATACGGCCAATATTTGCTTTCTCACCGCTTGTGCCGATCTATTGGCCAACAGGGCCTGCCTGAAGGCGGGCCCCTTGCGTGGTCTCGAGCCCGAGGGCCATCACCATGGCCTCCGCACCACGACAAAAACCGGATTGCCGCGGACGCCATCGCGGAGGGTGCGGGCCCCCAAGCGATCGTCCCGATGACCGCGAGACAGCCCCTTGGCCCGCCCGCTCCCGCCAAGGGCCCAGCCGCCCATCAACGGGGACAGCGAGAGCGGAAGACAAGGAAAGACGAGCACACAGAATCATGATTCTGTTATACAGTGAGATCAGAAACCTCGGAGGCCTCCCTTGACCCCAGTCGCCAGCGTGCCCCTCCTGCGCGAAGACCTGCTCACCCCGCGCTTCACCACCACCCAGATCGACCGGGCCGCCCGCCCCGATCTGGAGGCCGACGACAACCGCGACCAATTCGATCGCCAGGCCATCCTCGACCGTCCCACCAGCCTCCATCCCCAACAGAAGACGGCCTATGGGAGCGAGCTGGCGCGCCACGCCAGCTTCCTCAACCGTGCCCAGGTGGCGGAGGGCATCCAGATCGATCTCCCCGCCCTCAGCGGCACGCGCCCCACCACCTGGTTTCCCTTCGGCTGGGTGCTGTATTCCGTCTATCTCTCCGAGAACATCGGCCACTGGCGCTACATCCTGATTGATCGCCACCTGAAGTCCCATCCCGACCAGGCCTTCGCGCCCCTGTTCGCGTTTTTGGAACCCTGGTGTCAGGATGCAGAAGGCCACGGCGACATCTTCATCCTGCTGATCCGCTGCTGGCCGGGCCTTGACAGGGACCTGCGGGGCAGGCCGCTGAGTCGAATCTTTCTCTGGAGCGTGTTTCTCACCCCCAGCCTCACCGTCTGTGAGCGGGGGGACGATTACGTCCTGTTGGGTCTGGAGGCCGCCCGCTTTGACGAGGACGTGATCCGCCACACCAACCGCACGGCCCGACGCGCCATCCAGGCCGCCAAGGGCCAGCCCCTGCGCCAACTGGGCACAAAGGCGCGCTTCGCGGCGTTGCTGCCGCGGCAGGCGCTACAGCCGATGGAACCCTCCCACCCGTCCGCGCACTGAGCGTCGTCCACGCAGCATCCCCGTTCCACCTTCCTCTCCCCATGGACCCCATCACCGTCTTCATTGGCTTTGATCCGCGCGAGGACGTCGCCGTCAATGTGCTTGCCCACTCCATCCAAGCGCGCTCCTCAAGGCCGGTGCGCATCGCCCAAGTTCGCTTGTCCCAGCTCGGTTCAGCCTACTGGCGCACGCGCGATCCCCTGCAAAGCACGGACTTCTCCATGAGCCGCTTCCTCGTTCCCTGGCTCTGCGGCTACCAGGGCTGGGCGCTGTTCGTGGACGCGGACATGTTGTGCCTGGGTGACATCGCCGAACTCTGGGATCTGCGCGATCCGCGCCATGCCGTTCAAGTGGTGCGCCATGAGCACCGCTGTGCGCCGGGCCACAAATTTCAAGGCGAACGGCAGACGCCCTACGCCCGCAAGAACTGGTCGTCGGTGATGCTGTTCAATTGCTCCCGTTGCCAGGCCCTGACGCCTGAGCTGGTGAACACGGCCCCTGGCCTGCACCTGCATCAGTTCGCCTGGCTGGACGATGACGCCATCGGCGAGCTGCCACCGGAATGGAATGTGCTGGTGGGCGTGCAGGAGGTGCCGCGGCAGGCCCGTCTGCTGCATTACACCCTGGGCGGTCCCTGGTTTGCCGACTGTCGGGCCATGGCCTGCTCAGACCACTGGCACGCGGGGCACCGGGCCCTGAACCACCCCCTGGCGGCGGCCTGAACCACCAGGCGGCCACCCCAGGACATGGCGACAACGCGGAAAACAAGACTCAAGTTACAACGCTACTGTGATATCATTATTCCAGTTCACCCGTTTCCCGCCCCCATGCTGTCCTCCCCTCCCGCCACCACGCCGCTCTCAATCTCGGAGCACGCCAATCCCGCCGATATCCTCTTGCGCGGTGGTTTTGGCCCCCGCGTGCGACGCCTGCACGCCCGCATCGGCCATGCCCACCACCAGGCGGAGGGCATGGCCTTCTCCAGGGCCCTGCTGGAGGGCCGCGCCACCCCCCGCCAACTGGCCGCCCTGCTGCGCGCCCTCCCACCGGCCTACGCGCTGATGGAGGAGGAGGGCCCCCACCTGGCCGCCGCCCTCGGCGCCGCCTCCCTCCCCTGGACCGACCGGGCCCGCTCCACCGCCCTGCGCCACGACCAGGCCATCCTCGCCGTCCTGCCGCCCACGCCACCCTCCCTGGCGGCGCTCCTGTGGCTGGAGCGCCTCAAGGAGCTGGCCTGGCAAGCGCCGCACCGGTTCATGGCCCACGTCTACGTGCGCTACGGCGGCGACCTCTCCGGCGGCCAGCGGCTGGCGGAAGAGGCCAATGCCATCTTGCGCCGTCACGATCTGCCCGCCGTGACGTTTTGGGCCTTCGCCAAGGCGATCCCGGCCCTGAAGGTCGCCTTTCATGACGGCTTCGAGCGGATGTTGCTCACGGATCAGGAGGAGCGGGAGCTCCTGGATGAGGCGGAGCTGGCTTTCCGTGCCACCCAAAAGCTCCTGGCGGAACTGGAGTCGATCGACTAGGACCCTTCCCTGTCCTCGCCCCCTTGCTCTCCACCTCCGCTTCCCCGGCCGACACCACTCGCCATGCCCACCCTTGCACCGTCCCCGACACCCTCCCCGACACCCTCCCCGACACCAATCGAGCTGCTGCTCAAATACGACCAGCCCGTCCCCCGCTACACGAGCTATCCCACGGCGGCGTCCTTCACGACCGCCGTGGGCGAGGGGGAGCTGCGGGAACAACTGGCCCAGCCCAGCCAGGCGCCCCTCTCGCTTGACGTGCATGTGCCGTTCTGTCGCCATGCGTGCTGGTATTGCGGCTGCCATCGGGTCACCACCCAGCAGGGATCGAAGGTGGTGGAGCCCTACCTGGCCGCGTTGGCTCGGGAACTCAACCTGCTTGGCGCGGCCATGGGGCAGCGCCGCCACCTGGCCCAGCTCCACTGGGGCGGGGGCACCCCCAACTACCTCACCCAGCGGGAAACCCACCAACTCTGGGACTTGATGGAGCGCCACTTCGACCTGGCCGCCGAGCTGGAGGCCTCAATCGAAGTGAACCCGGAATCACTGCACCGGGACAGCGCGCGGCAACTGCGGGCCCTGGGATTCAACCGCGTCAGCTTCGGGATTCAAGACGCCGATCCCGAGGTGCAGCGGGCGGTGAACCGGCTGGTGCCGGTGGATCAGCTGCGCGGCGCGATGGAATGGCTGCGGGACGCGGCGTTCACCAGCGTGAACGTCGATCTGATCTGCGGCCTGCCGCGGCAAACACCGGAGCGGTTCCGCCGCACGCTCAACCTGGTGCGGGACCTGCGTCCCGATCGGATTTCCCTGTTCTCCTTCGCCTACCTGCCAGAGCAGTTGCCCCTGCAGCGCAAGATCGCTCCATCCGACCTGCCCAGCCAACGGGACCGACTGACGATGTTGGAAGACGCCCAGCACGAATTCTGCGAGGCAGGATACGAGCCGATTGGCATGGATCACTACGCCCTGGCGACGGACCGCTTGGCCATCGCGGCGCGGACGGGCCAGCTGCCTCGCAATTTCCAGGGCTACACCACCGGCTCCGACCACGTCCTGCTGGGGGTGGGTCCGACAGCCATCAGCCAGTTCCCCCATCTCTACGCCCAAAACGAGCGGGATCTCAAGGCCTATGCCGCCGCCCTGGAGCAGGGCCGCCTGCCGGTGGAGCGGGGGCTGGTGGTGCGGGATCCGGAGGTGCTGGAGCGCCGCGCGATGATCCGCCAGGTGATGTGCGCCTTCGCCCTCAGCCTTGATCTGGTCCGCTTCGCGGAGGAATGGGACCAGCTGCGACCGCTGGCGGCGGATGGGTTGGTGGACCTGTCGCGGCGGGGCGACCAGGGCCACCTGCGCGTCACCTCCTCCGGTCGCTGGCTGATCCGCACGATCGCCGCCGTGTTCGACCCTCAGCAGCGTCACTGCGCCAAGGGCGCGCGGTTGATCTGAGCGACGGCAGGTGGCCGTGGGGTTCGTCACCGGACCTCAACGCCGCACCGGCACCACCTGCAGACCGATGGGGGCCAGGGCAATCAGGGCCAGCTTGATGTGTTGCACGCCAAAAGGGATGCCGATGATCGAGACAAAACAGGCCAGCGCCGAGCTGAGATGGCCGATCGCCAGCCACCAGCCCGCCACCAGGAACCAGATCACGTTGCCGACCAGGCCGAGGGGGCCGGTGCCAAAGTCCAGGCGGCCGGTGAGCTCCCGCCGGCTCATCGCCTGGTAGCCAAAGGGCCAAAAGGAGAATTTGCCGATCACAAAGCAGGCCCTGGCCCAGGGGAGGCCCACGATGGAGAGGGCGGCCAGCAGGCCAGCCAGCCACCAGCCCAGGCCCATCACAAAGCCCCCCAACACAAACCAGAGAACGTTCAGCAGAAACTGGAGCATGGCGCGGGCGGCGGGGGCCTCCAGATTGCTGGATGGCGGGCTCGGGCGGATCGGGGCGGGCTGGATGGCGGGCTCAGGCGGAGGATGGTGGGCCCGCGGAGTTGTGGGACAGGGACCCCAGGCGCCACTGAGCCATCCCGCGCCGGTCCCTGGCCCCCATGGATTGCAACCGCCCCTGCGGAAGGAAAGCACCTCTTGGCTGATGGAGTCACAGCACTGGTTCGGAGGTGCACGTGTGACGGTCGCTACAGAGCCGACGCCTGGAACCTCCAAGACCTGAACATCACCAGGGAGGACATGGTGCCGACCAGCGCAGCGAACCGATCCGCAGATACTGGCGTGATGGAACGTTACGGCCAACGTGATGCAAGTGACATCGCGGCAACATCATCAGCGGAACCCAAAATCGTCATTCAGGTGACAAGGATTGCGGTGGAGCCGCGATACAAGCATCAACCATTAAGAATTATAGCCACACCCCAACCAGCAACGGAGCCAAGCCACCTGGATTGGTCAAGATAACTCCTCGTAACGTGTTCAAAGTCTGCTCCACATGAAACCAGCTGTCTACATTGCCACCTCGCTGTCCATTCTGGCCCTGATCATGCAGCCCCGAGGGGCTTCTGCCCAGCAGATCAGCTATTCCGGATACACAAGAAATGGATCATTCTTTGGCTGCGGCTCAGCACCTAAGCTCCGGAATGGCTACTGGATGATTACCAACAGAAAACAAACAAGAGGATCTTTGTTTGTCGCCGAGTTTCCAACCACATTCATTGACAGATATTCTTGGCAACTGACTGGCATCTCCAGTGGGCAAAGGGTAACCATGTCTTGGGATTGGGCATTTGTCGACAGGATGAGAGGCACGATCACAGATAAGCGAACCACCACCCTGACCATGACCATGCCGAAAGACTTCCAAAGGACTGGAGCGATCCAACCCAGGCAATGTTGGTGAATAGCATCTACGCTTGATGCAATCCATGCCTGCCTTCATCATCGGCGGCACCACCTCCGGTGGCATGCCCTACTCCTGGCTTGGCCACTCCCCTTCCGACGTCCCAGGACATCAACCACCTCTTCGCCAATTTCCAGCGTTATCTGGATCAACCCAGATTTCCGTCTGATCCCCCATTCAGCGGGATCGTCGAACTGGCGTGCAGCCTCCTGTGGCTCCGGGATCACCCCGGAGCCACAGGAGGCTGCCGTCGCCATCACCCCGCCGTGGCGGCAGACCGGATCGATTGGCCGGGGGGTGGCGACGCGGGGCACTGGAGCCAGGTCCGGGCGGTGCTGGCGCGGGGGTTGGCGGCGGCCCGCTGGAGGCGGTCGCAGAGCAACTCCCGCGTCACCACCCTCACGCCCTGGCAATCGGCGCTCGCCAAGGGCTGGCTGGCCGCCGGCAGGCCAGCGCCGGTGGATCCGGGTTGGGCGCCCAGCAGCTGGGCGGTTGTAGCGCGCACGGCCCCCAGCAGGCAGCGCTGTTCACCGCGATTGAGGAATAGCAGCACCTCCCCGTTGGGCATGGTGAAGCCCCAGGGCGGCTCGGCATCGCTGCCGCGGCCCGCCAGGGCGGCCGTGAGCTCGGGGTGGGTGAGGGCATCGGCTGAACGGACCAACGTGGCGGGCTGGTCCCAGCGCAGCATCGCCAGCTCGATGGCCGAACGGGGATGGAGCACATCCGCTTCATACATGGCGACGGCTTCCGCCCGCCGCGCCGGCTGCCGGGCCAAGCCATGGGCGAGGCCGGTGCGATAGGCGCGGGCCGCGGCGGTGGCGGCTGGTTCATGCTCGATCGCGCGGGTCCAATGGACCTCGGCCGCGGCAGGGTCGTTCAGGAAATCCGCCAGAAAGCCCAGGCGAGCATGGGCCGCCGCCAGGCCTGGATCCAGTTGACGGGCCCGCCGCCAGGCCGCACCGGCCCGCTCCAGCCTCTCCTCGTTCGGCACCTGGGCAAACGCCCGGAACGCCTCATCCCCCTGGCGCATCTGCCAGCGGGCCAGGGGACCCCGTGCCGCCAGCCAACCCAGCGGCAGAACGAGGGCCGCCGCCAGCGCCAGCGCCCGGGGTCGCCTTCGGCGCCACCAGGGAGCGGGCTCCTTTCCGCTTGGCTTTTGCGCAGCGGTCCCTGGCCGCCCCACACCCTGCAGGGCCAGCCGCTCCTCAATGTGCTCGGATACTGCCTCGGCACTGAGGCCGACGATGTTGAGGATGCCATCCCCCCGCAGCAGGCCCAGGGTGGAAAGGTCGCCCGGTTCGCCCAAACTGAGCAGCAGGATGCGCCCTGGATCACCCTCCAGGATCAGATCGCGGATCCAGCGCAGCTCCAGGCCGCACCAGGCCTTGCGGGAGTAGTCAGGGCTGAGCACCACGACGATCAGCTCGCTCGCGTCGCGGTAAAGCGGAGGCAGGTAGACATCCAATCCGGGGCGGGCGAATTCAGCCGCATGAAACTTGTCATAGAGCACGCGCTCCCGGCCCCAGCGGCGCGCGAGGACCTCCGCGATTGGCTCCACCAGCGGCCGGTCCTCCCCGGCGTAGGAGAAGGCCACGACGAAACGGCGGCCACCGACGCCAGCGGGGCCTGTGGAGTGGCTCAGGGCACACCTCCGGTGCGGCTGAGGGGAAAGTTCTGGCCGCGCAGGTCGCTCATCGGCGTCTGCTCGTAGCCGAAGCGTTCAAGGGTGATGCGCTGCACCTCGCTCTCCACGTAGTCAGCCACCTCCCGCACGCCCACCTGGCCATCGCCGTTACGGTCGGCCCTACCGGAAAGGGCCCGCAGGAGGGCTCCGGTGAAGATGCCGCGCTGGCCATCGGGACTTTCCAGGGCCATGCGTTGATCCCCGGCGGCGGCCAGCACCACCCGGCCGCTGAGGCGCGCCAGGCGATCGATGGCGCCCTTCTCGCCCAGGGCGCGTCCGCCTAAGCCGAAGGCGCCGGAGCTGCAGGTGTCGAGCACCACGACAGTTTTCGTGCTGGGGATGCGGGCAAGCAGGGTG
>JBKCVY010000187.1:0-4815 GCA_046317475.1 Cyanobacteriota bacterium
CTGCGGAAGGGGGTCATGCCGGCATCGGGCCAGCTATTCATGTGAGGCCCGTTGTCGGTGCTATACATCACGATCGTGTCGTCTGTGACGCCCAGCTCATCGAGCAGGTTGAGCATCTCGCCGATGCACTCGTCGTGATAGATCATCACGTCGTGGTATTCCGACTGCCAGCGGCCGCTGCGGCCCACATCCTGGGGCCGCGCATAGGTGCGGAAGTGCATGTGGGTGGTGTTGAACCACACAAAGAACGGTTGACCGGAGGCCACGGCATCCCGGATGAAGCGTTTGGCTTCCACCAGAAACTCTTCATCGGCGGTTTCCATCCGCTTGCGGGTGAGGGGGCCGGTGCTCTCGACGCGTTGGGTGCCATCGCCGTTGGCCCAGCAGTGCAGCACCCCCCGGGGGGCAAACCGCTTGCGGAAATTGGGAAACTCCGGATCGTCTTCCTTGGGATAGTCGCGCAGTTCCGGCTCCTCCTCCGCATTGAGGTGGTAAAGATTGCCAAAGAATTCATCGAAGCCATGCATCGTCGGCAGGTGCTCGTCCCGGTCGCCGAAATGGTTCTTGCCGAACTGCCCGGTGCGATAGCCGAGGGGCTGGAGCAGCTCAGCGATGGTGGGATCCTCGGCGCGGAAACCAAGTTCGGCCCCAGGCAGGCCCACCTTGCTCAGGCCCGTGCGGAACACGCTTTGGCCGGTGATGAACGCCGCACGGCCGGCAGTGCAGCTCTGCTCAGCGTAGTAGTGGATGAATTTGGCCCCTTCCCGAGCGAGACGGTCGATGTTGGGGGTTTCATAGCCCATCAAACCGTGGCTGTAGCAGCTCAGATTGCTCTGGCCGATGTCATCTCCCCAGAGGATGAGGATGTTGGGTTGACCGTTGGGCATGGGAAAAGCGTCGCCGCTTCGGTGTCTTCCAAAGTGTGCGCACGACCGCCGGGGCCGCCTGCTCAAAAAGGGCAACGAAAATGCTTCGTCATTGCTGCCTGGAACCGGCCCAGGGCCTGGCTGTCCCCATGGCGACGCAGGCCCGGCATCTGCCTCACGAAGGGCGCCAGGCCGCAGCGCTGGCGCACCGCCCGTTCCAGCAGGTTGGCCGCGATGGCTTCCTTTCCGAGGCAGAGGGCAGCCAATCCCAACAGGCTTGTCATGCCCTGATCAGCCACGCTTGCCGCGAGGCTTGACCGCAGCAGCGCCTCCCCTTGGGCTTTGTTGCCGCAGAGCCCCAAGAGCAGGGCGCTGAAGGGCTGCAGCCCTTGGTCCGCATCCGCCAGGATTCCAGACCTCTCCATCTCCCGCATGGCCTCGGCGGGCCTGGCCCCATCCGCCAACACCAGGGCCAGCAAGAGCCTTGCTCCCACAAGGTTGGAATCAATGCGCAGCTGCTCCCGCAAATGGCCAATGGCGTTGTCGTGTTCGCCGAGAAACCACCAGGCTGTGGCGGCCAGCATCCAGCCGTCCGGGGTGTCCTGCGAGAGTTGGGGCTCCAGGAGGCGCAGGGCCTCCGAGGCGCGACCCGTCGCCAACAGATGGCGCACCCAGCAGTGCAGGGGGGCGCCCGTCGGAAGTTGGGGGGGGAGCCAACTGGCGAAACGCGCTTCCGCCAGATCCGGTTGCCAGTTGAGCAGGGACAGCACCTCCACCTGCAGGGCCAGCACCTCCGTTCCCATGTGGCCCGTGGCCTCCGCCCGCTGCAGAAGTCCCTCGATCTCCGCTTCCAGATTGGCCGCGGCCAGCAGCCCCCACCGGTATTGGGCCAGGCGGGTGGAGGCGAGTTGCACCAGGGCGGGGGTGAAGTCTGGGGCGCTCTCCAAGCAAATCCTCAGATGATGCTCGGCTTTGGCGATCCGGCGCGGATCCCGCTGGCGCACCCACACCAGCCCCTCCACAAACGTGCTCAGGGTGTGGGCCGTTGGGAAGGAGGCGCCCGTCCCCGCTGCGCCCAGGGCCGGGCTGGACTCCTCGGCATGGATGGGTGTTTCCAGGCGGTACCCCCCTCCGTAAATGGTGCGGATCACGGAAGGGCCAAGGGGGCCAGTCATGAAGACCCGGCGCAAGCCGTGCACCGTTCGCGAAATGCTCACCTCACTCACCTGGCTGTGCCCCCACACCTCGTGAATGAGTCTTTCCCGTGACAGCACCTGCCCCTGCTGGCGCACGAGCGCCAGCAGCAAGCGGCGTTGCAGGGGGGGCAGGTGGATGGTGGTGGGTCCCAACCGGAGATGGCCTTGGTCGTCCAGTCGGTAAGGACCAAAGGTCCAGGACTCTGGTGAATGGTGGGTGGTTGGACTGATTGTCATCGCGGGCGGAGGGGGGATGGCTTGGTTGGGAGGAGGTGGAAAAGAATTAAATTTTTACTGACTCCGCCTCGGCCAACACTCAAAAAGGGCAAGCCTTTCGTGAATTCGCTTCCTTCATCGCCGACGCAAAAGACGCCCAGGCATCCGCGGCCCGCCCCCCTGGCGCTGCCCACGCTTCAACGCCGCTGCTCCGCCATCGATGAGCTGCAGGATGGGGCGCGGGAGGCGGGCCTCGACCTGGAGGTGATGCAGCTGCACCACGGGCCCTTGTCTGGCCAGATGCTCCTCTTGGAGATCCCTCCCCTGCATCTGGTGCGGTTTCAGGTGCGGGGGCGCGTGCATGGCCAGGGGCAGAAGCCCAAAGGGGTCTTTGTCGTCAGCGTGGATCTGGATCCCAGGCCGGAGGAGGGTCCCTGGCGCTCCCATGGCCTGGAGCTGCCCACCGACTGCCTATTCGGCCACGGTGTCAACCCGGAAATCCACATCACCCTCTCCCCCCACACCCAGGTCGGCATGGTTTCCATCCCCTTTGGGGCCCTGCGGCAATGGGCGTTAGAATTGAATTGGCCTGGCTTTGATGGCGAACTCCAGCCCCGCCGCAATGTCCATTTGATGCATGCCAATAGCGCCCGGAGGCTGCGGCGCTACCTGCGCTGGCTCTTTGCCGCGGCGGAGCACTCCCCGGAGCGATTGCGACGTCCCGCCACCCAGAGGATGCTGCTGGGCGATCTGATCCCGCTGCTGCTGGAAGCCCTGATCACGGGCCCGGACGTGTCCCGTCGCACCTGTCGTTGTCCTGCCCGGATCGAAATTGTCAAAGACGTCCAGCAGTGGATCCAAGCCCATCCCACCACCCCCGTCACGCTGGCGGATCTGTGCCGCGAGGTGCATGTCAGCCGCCGCACCCTGATTCAGGGCTTCCAGGATCACCTCGGCATGGGCCCCATGGCCTACGTCAAGCTGCTGCGTCTCCATGGCCTGCGTCGCCGCTTTGTGGCGGCTGGGCCCAACGAGATTCAGATTGGCGCCATGGCGGAGGCGTGGGGCTTCCACAACGCGGGCCACTTTGCCGCCGATTACCGCCGTCTCTTTGGTGAATCTCCCCGGGAGACGCTGCATCGCTCCACAAAACGTGTCTCGTGAAGAGCGGATTCAAGGCCACCAAAGTAACAAGTCGAATGACTTTCCTGTCTGCACCGGCCGAGCCGACTTGGCTCTTGACGCCATCAAGAACATTGAGCTGATATCAAGTAGGTTTTTGTTAAAGAGGTGCGCTCGCATTTGGTTATTCATTCCTTTTCCTGTTTAGCATGTCACATTCTACTTCCGTTACCTCCCACGCTGCTTGGTCTCCAGCAGGGCTGCCAAAGCTTTGGCAGCCCTGCTCCCATTGGCGCTGGGCCTGCATAGATGAAATGCAGATGGTCTTCCAGGCCATCGGCCTTGAAGCGCTGCTGTTGCAGCTGGAGGGCGGCGGCCCCTCCACGGGCCGATTGCATGTCTTGGAGGTGCCTCCCCTGCAGTTGATGCGCTTTCAGCTCGATAAGAGCCTGCACACGATTGGCTCGAAGCCAAAAGGGATGTTTTCGGTAACCGTTGATCTTGATCCCCGCCCGTTCGAAATGCCATGGCGATCCCATGGCCAAGCGGTACCAGTCAATAGTTTGTTTGGATTAAAAGTCAACAGCGACATTCATTTTACTGTTCCATCGAATGTCGACTTTGCAATAGTCTTCATCCCAATTGATGCTCTGAATCGGTGGGTGATGCAGGTCGGCTGGCCAGGATTTGACGGCGAGTTGCTGCCTCATCGCAATCTTGTCTTGACGAATCCCAATAGCACCGATGGCCTCCGCGGCTATCTACGGCAACTTTTCGCCTTGGCGGAGCAAGCTCCTGATCGGCTGCGGCTCCCAGCCAACCAGCGCCTGGTGCGGGAAGACCTGATTCCTCTGCTGCTGGAGGCTCTGGTCTCGGGCCCCAGCCCCACCCAGCGCGTCAGTCGTCCACCCGCGCGGATCGATATTGTCAAGGATCTCCAACGGTGGCTGCACGACCACCCCACCACCCCCGTCACGCTGGCGGATCTCTGCCGCGAGGCCCATGCCAGCCGCCGCACCCTGATTCAGGGCTTCCAGGATCACCTCGGCATGGGCCCCATGGCCTACGTCAAACTGCTGCGTCTCCATGGCCTGCGTCGCCGCTTTGTGGCGGCTGGGCCCAACGAGATTCAGATTGGCGCCATGGCGGAGGCGTGGGGCTTCCACAACGCGGGCCACTTTGCCGCCGATTACCGCCGCCTCTTTGGTGAATCTCCCCGGGAGACGCTGCATCGACGCCGCCCAAGTCTGGGTTGACCGGCGCCCTCCAGGCCCCCACTTTTCTCCGGGAGCTGCTATTTTGCGGTTCCGCCGCGGCAGCTCCTTGGGCAGCCAGCCGCCCCCCCATCCCCTGCAAGCCACCACCCTCTCCCCGGCCTCCGATGGGGCTCCAACCCTGTCTCCAAAAGCGTCGTT
>JBKCVY010000188.1:0-10459 GCA_046317475.1 Cyanobacteriota bacterium
GATGTAGACATCCCGGAAGGGTGGGCCCGCATGGGGCAGGAAGGCCCCCGCCAGCATCGTCATGCGGGCCACCCAAAAGAAGATGATGTCGAAGCCGGTCACCAGCACGCTGGTGGGATACCAGGTGGCCAAATCGGCGGGTGGGTCCCCATCCGCTTCCCCTGGCCAGCCCAGGGTGGAGAACGGCCAGAGGCCGCTGGAAAACCAGGTGTCGAGCACGTCGGGGTCCTGTTCCAGCCGCAGCTCCCGACCGGCCGCGGCATGGGCCGCCCCCCACATGGCTTCGGCCTGTTGGTAGGCCTCGGCTTCGTCACGGGCCACGACGAAGGGCGTGGCCCCAGTGATCACTCCGCCGGTTTCGCTCACCACAAACCAGGCGGGGATGCGATGGCCCCACCAGAGCTGGCGGCTGATGCACCAATCCCGGATGTCGGTGAGCCAATCGCGGTACACCTTGCTCCAGCGCTCCGGCACGAAGCGGGGCTCCTGGCGGTCGAGGGCTTCGCGGCAGCGGGCCGCGAGCGGTTCCGTGCGCACGAACCACTGGGTGGAGAGCAGGGGTTCCACGGGCACCTTGCCGCGGTCGGAGAAGGGCACGCTGTGGCGGTGGGGCTCGGTCTTCACCAGGCATCCCTCCGCTTCCATGGCGGCCACCACGGCCTGGCGGGCCGCGAAGCGATCCATCCCGGCGAAACGGCCCGCGGCGGCGTTCATGGTGCCGTCCTTGGCCATCACGGTGATTTGGGGAAGGCCGTGCCGTTGGCCGATGGCGAAGTCGTTGGGGTCGTGGGCGGGGGTGACCTTCACGCAGCCCGTGCCGAAGCTGGGATCCACATGCGTGTCCGCCACGATCGGGATGGGCCGCCCCACCAAGGGCAGCGTGATGGTGCGACCCACAAGATGGGAATAGCGGGGATCGTTGGGATGCACCGCCACGGCGGTGTCGCCCAGCATGGTTTCAGGGCGGGTGGTGGCCACCACCAGGTGGTCCACAGGGTGGGGATCGGTGGACGCGGTGGCGACCGTCGGGCTGGGAGCCAGGGCCTCTCCCTCCACTGGGGTGAGGGGATACCGCAGGTGCCAGAGGTGGCCCTCCACCTCCCTCATTTCCACCTCCAGGTCGCTCACCGCCGAGCCGGAGGCGGGACACCAGTTCACCAAATACTCTCCCCGATAGATCAACCCCTGCTGGTGCAGGCGCACAAAGGCTTCCACCACCGCCCGATTGAGGCCCGGATCCAGGGTGAAGCGCTCCCGTCCCCAATCGACGGAATAGCCGAGGCGCCGCAGCTGCCCCACGATCGTGCCGCCGCTTTCGCTTTTCCAGGCCCAGGCCCGTTCCAGGAAGGCATCTCGGCCCAGGTCGTCCTTGCTGCCGCCGTCCGCCTGGATCTGTTTTTCAAGGAGGGTCTGCACGGCGATGGAGGCGTGGTCGGTGCCGGGCAGGCAGAGCACGTTCTTGCCCCGTAGGCGCTGGAAGCGGACGATGGTGTCGATCAGGGCCGTGTTGAAGGCATGGCCCATGTGCAGGCTGCCGGTGACATTGGGCGGTGGAATCACCACGGAGAAGGGTTCACCGGGCGCCGCGGGATCCGGGTGGAAGGCCCCGGCCCGTTCCCAGGCGGCCTGCCAGCGCGCCTCGGTGCCCGCTGGGTCGTAGGTCTTGGGTAGGGGCGCCTCCAAGGGGGGTGTGGCGCCGCTGGGACGGGCGGAAGCGATGGCGGGGCTGGGGGCCTCAGTCACGGCGGCAGGGAGGGGTGGTCCCATGGTCTCAAAAGGAAGCCCCACGCCCGGCGGGGGATTGGCGGAACGTGGAGCGGCGCTGGCTCAGTTGGAGGAAGGTGCGCCTTGCTGGACTCCCAGGGGGATCCTGGGCACGGGGAAGCCAGCGCGACCCAACACGTCCACAATCATGCGATTGGTGTCGAAGTAATCATCCCAGTGGGTTTTGGCGTGGGTGTAGGGGCGGACGGCAAGCTTGGGGGTCACGCTCGGTGAATTCCAGCACTTCCCCATCACCGGGTTTTCCAGCCACTTGATTGGGCACGGTTTCCAAACCCTTGCGCAGGAGTTGGATCGCGCGGGGCCCATCGGCGCTGTTGCCCAACTGGAGGACCAAATCAACTCGGCGGTAAGAGTTGGCGGAGAAATTCTTGATGTTGCCAGCGAAGATTTTGTTGTTGCCAACATAGTGGTGCACGTTGTCTGGGGAGGTGATCGCTGTCACGAACATGCCCACCTCATCCACGGTGCCCTCGACTCCTCCGGCCACGATGTCGTCGACCACATTGATCGGGCGCAGGATTTGGAGAAAGGCGCCTGCCGCGAAGTTGCCCAGCAGGCCACTCCATGCCGCGTCGATCAGCCCCGCACGCTCCATCGCAGGGCTGGGCCCGGGCTGTGTCCGGAGAAAAAATCCTGCCCCCATTGTTCGTCGTGTTGGTTCCAGACCCAGTGCGGCTCCTGCAAGTGCCGCGCGAAGAGCCGCAATTGCTCCACACTGATCTGATAGCCTTTTTCTGCCGCCAGATCGACAATGTCTTGGGGCGAGCGCACAGCCTGTAGGAGTTTCTGGGCTTCGCCGCTGAAGCTAGCCCAGGCCGTGAAGAGATAAAAATGATCTGAAGCCATTGGTTTGAATCGGCGTTTGACGACGGCAACGTAGGGGTGATCGCCCGTCCTCCCCAGTGCAAGGCTTTACGTGGGTATGGGTCTTGGATCACAGCCGCTGGTGTCTCAAGGTGTGCCCCCACCCACTCCTCGCGGCGATTGAGCAAGGACAGGGGTTGGCGTTGGAGGCGGCTGCCCAGGCCCTCCTCCCCCGTGTGGCGAGCCAGGAGCTGGAACCGCACGATGTCAAACCTGTGGGTGAGCTCGATGCGTCCCAGCTCATGGCCCCGAACCGCGACGCGTTCGGACGCGGACCCAAGGGTGTCCCGCACCTCCCGGCACGGCCATGGCGTTGGGGCCGTCCCGCCTGGGGCCGTGGGCGGGGGAGGCTTCGGGGGGCGGAGTCATTCGAAGCGGTTCCGGAACCGATTGGCGAGGGCATTCATGCCCAGCATCAGCAGCCCGACCCCCACGAACACCAACCCCCGCAGCCCCAGATCCGCCTCGGCCAGGTCGACCGCCAACAACCGCACCAGGCAGCCCCCCAGCCCCAGCAGGGCCAGATGGCGGAAGGAGCGCTCCCGCAGGAGGGCGCTGAGCCCGTAGATGGCCATGGCCTGGGCGGTCCAGAGCAGGGTGAGGAGCGAGCGGTCGTAGCGGACGCCGAGATAGACCGCTACGGCGCAGAACATCGGGTAGTAGAGCCAGGGGTTAGGGCGGTCGGCGATGCGGTTGCCGAGCCAGGAGAGGAGTGGCAGCCCCCCCGGTTGACGCAGCGGCTCCAACGCCAACCAGCGGTGGCTGGCCACCACGTAGAGGGTTTGGACCCCGATCGCCAGCAGGCCAATGGTGGTGGGTTGGGCCCACCACTCGGGAGAGGGAGAGGAGAGGGTGCTGAGCATGGCCACCACGCCCGCCACCCCCACCCAGTACAGGATCACGGAGTAGAGCTGCAGGCGGATCGGGAAGCGGCGGCGCAGGGGTGGCGCCAGCGGGACCAGGGCCAGCAGCGACCAGACCAGCGGTCGCCACAGCACGGTGAGTTCCGTGAGGATCGTGAGGAGGGCGCCCGCCAGGGCCAGTTCCAAGCAGCAGGGCTGGATGCGTTGCCAGAGCCGCAGGCTGGCCAGGCGTGGGCCGGCGGGAAAGATCGTCCAGTACAGGGCGACGGCGATGGCGAGCAGCGCGATCAACAGCCGTCCAGGAAGGTTGAACCAGCCCAGGCTGAGGATGGCCGGGCTTTGCTGGATCACCAGCAGCCACGACCCGGTAAAGGCCGCCCCGTAGCCGATCGCCATCACCAGCCCGTGCGTCGCCGCGGCCCGGCCCGAGCGATTGGCGGCCTCCAGGCCGAGCAGGGACAGCATGAGCCAGGCCACGCCCGGCAGCTGGGGAGCGATCGGATCGAGGGAAAGGAATGCTCCGAGGCCGGCGGTGATGCCGAGGCCATCGATGCCGAGGAGGCGGAACGGCCCCGATGGCGCCCACCGGATCAGGGCGACGGCCAGGAGCGCCAAGGACCCCAGGTGGAGCGCCAGGGTCGGAACGGCGAGGGGGTGGCGCGCCAGCAGCCAGATCCAGTCGATGGCCTGCAGGAGCCCGATGGCCGCGGCCGTTCCCTCCAGCAAGCCGGCCGGCTGGAGGCGCCGCGCCACGAGCAGCAGGCCGCCCAGCAGCCCCAGGGCCATCAGGGGCCGGCTGGTTTCCGCCGCCGTGAGCACCGTGGCGGTGAAGGCCTGGGCGCCCACCAGCCAGCCCAGCAGGGGCGGCAGGGGCACCACCCCGTCGTGGCGGCGGAGCAGGGTCTGCACGCCGGTGGTGAGGAGGGTGCCGCCGAGCAACAGGCCCATGGGACTGGAGCGGTCCGTCAAGGAGAGGGTGGTCGGCTCGGCGGGCAGCACCGCCAGGGTGAGCAGCAGCCCCGCCACGGCGGTGAGGGCCCAGCCGACCCGCAGGATGGGGCCATCCCCCTCCCGCAGGCCCAACAGGAGAAAGAGCGCGCACTCGACCAGCAGCAGGAACAGCAGCAGGGGCCCGCTGGCGAGGATGGAGTGCAGGCTGGCGACAGCGGCCATGGCGAAGGTCTGCGCCACCAGCACGTTGCTCCGTTGCAGCCAGGGCACCGCCAGCCGTTTCGCCCGCCAGCCCAACCCGAGCAGGGCGAGGGCTGTCAGAGCCAGGGCGCCCGCCCGGACGCCGGCCTGGGGGGGGATGACCAGCAGGGCGAGGGCCAGGGCGCCCCAGTCGCTGAGCTGCAGGGCCAGGGGCAGGCCCTGCAGGTGGGCGGGCACCAGGGCTGCCCGCTGTTGTCGCAAGGCGCCACCGCCGAACACCAGCAGCGCCGCCAGGGTCGCGACGGCGGGCAGCCAGGGATCGCTCCAGGCCGAAGCTGGAGCCGTGGCCCACGGACCGCCGTTCTGGAGCACCCAATGGCCGAGGAAGGCGGCGTAGGACCAGGCGACGATCAGAAGATGGCGATTCCAGGGACGGCCCCTGGGCAGCTGGCCGCCCACGAGGGCCACGGCGGGGGCCAGGGCGAGGCCCATGGGCGTTTGGGGTGCGATCGCTAGGGGCACCAGGTTGACCACCGCGTGGAGGGAGGCGATGGTTTGGGTGGGGGCGATGGTGGCCAGGGCCAGGTTGGGTGCCACCCCAAGGGCCAGGAGCGCCAAGGCGGCCCAGGGGGTGTGGATCCATTGCAGGCCCAACTGGGGGAAGGACCCGGCGGCGGTGCAGGCAAAGAGCAGGAGGGCGGCGCCACCGCTGCGCATCCAGGTGGCGAGGTCGCGCCAGGGAGGGCGGCGTCCGACCAGGGCGGAGGGGGCCGCCAGGGCGAGGGCCACCGCGGTGACGACGCAGAAGCGCTGGAGGGGCCCCAGGCGCAGGGCCACGTTGATGGCGAGGAAGGTGACGCCGGCCACCAGCACCACCACGCCCAGGATGCCGCTCCAGTGCTCGCTGAACAGCCGCTCAACCGTGCGCCAAGCCGGAGGTCGCTGGGCCGGCGTCGCGACGAGCGGTTCCGTGATGGCTGGCCAGCGGGGTTGGGGTGGAGGTGGCGCTGAAGGCTGGGCGCGTGGGGCTGGGTGGGGAAGTGGGGGGGTGGGGCGATCGGGAGGTGGCGCCAGCCCCATTCGCTGGTCCAGGGTCGCGATCCAAACCGCCTGGGCGCGGACCTGCTTCTCCATCACCGCGAGGCCCCGTTCCAACAGCGCCAGCCGCTTCCTCTGCCGCAGGAGTTGGATCAGCAGGCCCACGACGATGAGGCCCAGGAGCAGCTCAAGAAACACGGCGGGACTCTGCTGGACAACGGTGAGGAGATTGGCGCGCTCTGAGGGTGATTGGCCGGGCGCGTCTTTGGACAGGAATCCCCAGCTTCCGATGGCCATCACTGGGTTGGGAATGATTTTGATGAACCCGTTACACCTCGAGCGCCAGCAACCACCCGGCCTTTCCCAGCCCAAGTTTCTCCAGCCCTCCGTCAGCCTGGCCTATGCCTGGGCCTCTCAATCCCCCTCCAACCGGTGCGGCTGGTGGTGAACAGCTTTCTGGCCCAAGGCGGCGACGGTTTCACTGGTTTCCTCCAAGGGCGTGATCCCCGGAGCGCACCGTCTGATCTGCATGCCTTGGTTCGCTATCTTCAGAACGCGCCAGCCGCGGATCTGCGGCACCGCATCCGTTTGCGGTGACCCCTTCAGGTCGCCTCCCCTTGACAAAGTGTTTCACCCCTTCGGCGGGCGGCGCGCTGGAGGCAATCTTGAGATTGTCTCCTCCTGTCTTGCCCCATGGCTGTGATCTCTCTCGCGGACGCCGCGCGCTACACCCGGGGCATGCCCCACCAAACGGAGGCGTGGGAATGGCTGCAGCAACAGTTGGACGAGCAGGAACTGGCCAACTTCGCGGAACGCTTTCGCTCGGCTCCACCGCCGCCACCCTCCCCCGATCTGGTGACAGCCGCCCAGTGCAAAGAGGTGTTTGGTCGGGATGTCACCCTCGCCCAGCTGGCTGATTTGAATGCCTGTCTCAAGCGCTTTGAAATCGACACCCCCCCCCGCATTGCCCACTTCATGGCGCAGATTGCCCATGAATCGGGTGGCCTGCAATGGTTGGAAGAACTCGACGATGGCAGCGCCTACGAGGGCCGCTTTGACCTTGGCAACACCCAGCCCGGGGATGGGAAGCGGTTCAAGGGGGCGGGGGTGATCCAACTCACTGGACGGGCCAATTACGAAGCCTTCAGTGAGTTCATCGGCGATCCTCAGGTGATGGAGGGCTGCTCCTATGTGGCCGACCGTTATCCATTCACATCAGCCGGTTTCTGGTGGCACAACAATCAGATCAATGAGGAGGTGGATGGGGGCGCTAGCTGCCGTCGCATCTCCCAGCTTGTGAATGGACGGGATCCCGCCAAGGGCCTCAAGGAACGGGAGGCCTATTTCGCCAAGGCCTCCCAGGTGTTCGGCGCTACCGCCGTCACCCAACCCGTCGGCGCCAGCAAAACGCTCAGCGTGCCCTACTTCTCCCAGCTCGACTCCAGCACGGGCCAGGCCTCCCGCATGTGTTTCAGCTCCAGTTGCGCCATGCTTGTCGCGGCCCTGAAACCCAAAGCCCTGCCCGGCACCGACGACCAATACCTGGCCATCGTCAACCAATTCGGCGACACCACCGATGCGGCCGCCCAGATCCAGGCGCTTGAAAGCCTGGGCATCAAGGCTCGTTTTGAACAACACGCGGATTTCTCCACCCTGGAGGAGCAGATCGACCGCGGTTTCCCCGTTCCCTGCGGCTTCATTCATAAGGGGCCAGTGGATGCGCCCTTCGGCAGCGGCCACTGGCTGTGCGTGGTGGGTTACAATCCGAAGTCGGTGATTGTCAATGATCCAAATGGTGATTTGGATCTGATCTCCGGGGTGTATGGCAGCAGCAATGGATCTGGGTTGCAGTACAGCCGCAAGAATTTTGGTCGCCGTTGGATGGTGGATGAAAAAAATAATTATGCCTATGCGCCTGGACGGGGCTGGGCGATCATTGTGGAGTCCGTATTGGCCTGATCCTCCCTCCCGCCCCTCACGATGCCCACCGCCGTTGAACTCGCCTCAACCATCCTCCTGAGGGGCCGTTATTCCCTCGCCAGTGTGCCGCGACTGGTCGAGGAGGTGGCCCAGCGGGAGCAGGCCCTCAACGGCCGCCTGGTGCCCCTCTCCACCTCGGATGGGGGCTTGCAGTGGGAGAGCAAGGTGTGTCGCAGCGCTTCCGACCTGCTGCATGCCATGCAATGGAGCGCGGGTTTGACCGGTGGGCTGGGGCCCATCCCCCTGCTGAAGGCGCGCCAGGAATTTTTCGAATCCCTCCACACCACCGTCTACAGCGTGTCGCTGGTGGTGCAGGCTCGCCGTGAAGTGGCCGCCATGACCTGCGAAGCGGTGGCCCTCAAGCCTGAGGTGGCCGTCCCCTCTGATGGGACAGCCCTCGATCGGTTTGTGGACACCTATGGCGACAGTTGGGTGCGGTCAGTTGTCCTTGGCGGACAGATGCAGGGGATCTACACGCTTTATGCCCAGAGCCGTGAGCAGGCGCGAGAAGTGGCCACGGCCCTGGATCTGCTCTTGAGCACGAGCACGGTGAGCCTGGGTCCGAGCTTCGGCCAAACGGTGAAAACCATCGCCAAGGACGCCAAGGTGAACGTGAGCTGTCGATTGTCGGTCTCAGGGTTGGCCCAACCACCGGTGATCACGGAAGACTCCATGGCCGCGTTCGCCAGCTCCTTCGGCACCCTTGCGCTCGATAATCCAGTTGTGCTTTCGTTGCAAACCCAGGGCTATGAGAAGGTGGCGGAGCTCCATGAGGTGTTTCAGCCCGTGGCCCGCAATCGCATCCTGCTGAACGGCCAGGGCTTGGAACCAGACCCGTCGTGGCAGGGTGGAAAACCGGGCCTAAGGCGCCAGTGGCAACGGCTGCGCGAACTGGTGAACCAATGCGACTGGGTGAAGGACACCTACAAGGCCTATGGCATCCCGCAAGACCCGTCCCTCGCGAAAAACCGACAGCGGCTGATGGACGACTGCCGTGAGATCGAAGTCCTCTGCGGCGCCTATCAGGCCTCCCCTTCCACCCCCCTGGCGGAGCCCGTGTTGGACGCTTTCGCGACGGGCAGTCCCAGGCTGCAGGCGCAGGTGCGGGATGGGGAAACCATGGGGGGTCGGGGCGGCGAACCCTTCCCCTACGAGGATCGGGAAAACGCCTTGCGGCGGCGGCGGCGCCTGGTGCAAGTGGGGCTGCGGGCTGGCCGACGCATCGATCAAATTCAGCTGCGCTACCACCAGGAGCCCGTCGGCGAGCCGGATGAGTGGATTCACGCAAGCCATGGCGGCGAAGGTGGCAGCAATTTGGTCGCCCTGGAGCTGGGAACGGGGGTGGGCATCCAGCGCATTCACGCCCAATCCGGTGTCCCCAATGGTCGCGTGGATGCGTTGGAGCTGATCACCAGCGATGGCCAGCGCCGCCAGGGGGGAAGGCCCTACCCCGGCGACACGGAGCTGGATTGGCAGGCCGCCCCCAATCAAGTGCTGCTCGGCTTTTCCGGCCGCAGCAAGGCCGAGCTGGATTCCTTGACGGCGGTGATCGCCACCTTCGCTCCTCTTGCCTGGGAAGAAGTGTCGTTGGAGGAGGATCCGTAGGACAGCAGACGCCTGACGCAAGAACCCGGGGGCTGGGTTGGGCCAGGCTTCTTGGTTCGTCAGCCGGGAGCCGGCGCTTCCAGGATGGTGCTGATCGCGCCGGGCCATGCTTGGCCCGCGCCGATGTGGCGGTCGTGGTAAACGTCGATCACGTCCTTCCGCTGCAGGGCCGCGAGATGGTTGCCCAACTTCTTTCGCAACGCCCCAGTCTTGTGGGAATACTTGTGTCTCGATTGTGCATCGCCTTGCGCTCAAGATCAGCGGCGGGAAGTTGCTCAATGCATTCAACAGGCATGCTTGAACGCCCGTCCGCTGCATCTTGATGTTAGGCCTTCGAGCGGAGCAGTTGATCATAGTCTGCATGGCTACCAATCCACACCCAAATCAATTTATCTTCACCTTCTTCAACTGCTAAAGCTCTAAAACGTAATCCAATTCTCGCCGACCAAAACCTGCCGATCCTCTTGAAATGGAGCGAAGGGTGACGCGGCTCGGATTTGAGGAGTTCGAAGCAGCGATCAGCTTGGAGTTTAATCTCTGATGGAAGAGAGTTATAACAAGCCCAGAAGCGTGGGCTGGCGCGATGCCTCATAACTCAGAGCATCGCCCAGACAGACTGTCGCTGATTGCTTCATTTGCGAGCCAATCAAGAGTGCCTGTGGTCATGTCATCCTCCATCTGCTGGTCCCAGTCCGATGCGTCGAACGACAAGAACCAAGCCCGGAACTCGGCTCGCTTCGCAGGTGGCAGCTGCTGCACCGCAGCCTCAATCTCTTCAAGGGTGCTCATATGCCTCATTGTACCTGAGTTATCCGGCTGAGCCATGCCACAACCCGGATAGGCCTAACGCTGCCCCTGAGTGGCAGGCAAGGAGCCTGGGGTGGCGAAGCAGAGAGTTGGTGGCGGCCTGACCACTCAAAGGGCCTGTTCGAAGACGTATTCTCCCTGTGAATGCAATCATTTATTTTTTTACATGACTCATTAAATACCAAGAAACAAGTTCCCATATAGCAATCAGAGCACATATCATTCACAGCAGATAGATGATTCCATTGTTTAATGAATGCCGGCTATCTTTCCCCTAAGCATCCCAAGGGAGTTCCATGTTAAGTTTAGGAGAGTCAGAATTGAACCCGATGATGAGCCTTGTTAAGGGAAAAGATGTTGGAGGA
>JBKCVY010000189.1:0-4740 GCA_046317475.1 Cyanobacteriota bacterium
GCCCAGCGCGGTGGCGACGGCGGCGGTGCTGGCCCTGGCCAGCCTCGGTCTCGCCTGGCGGCTCAACCCCTCCCTGGCGGGCGTCGTGCTGCTGTATGCCCTGATCCAGATGGCCTATTGCCTGGCGCTGAAACGGGTGCCCCTGCTGGATGTGTTCTGCATCGCCTCCGGTTTTCAGTTGCGGGCCATCGCCGGTGTTGTGGCCGCCCGATTGGGGTTCTCCCCTTGGTTTCTGCTGACGGTGGGGTTGTTGGCCCTCTTTTTGGCGATTGAGAAACGCAAGGCCGAGTTGCGCGCCTCCCAGGAGCGGGGGGTGTGGACCCGCATGGTGCTGCGGCGCTACTCGCTTCCCCTGCTGC
This sequence comes from Cyanobacteriota bacterium, assembly GCA_046317475.1. GTDB lineage: Bacteria > Cyanobacteriota > Cyanobacteriia > PCC-6307 > Cyanobiaceae > Cyanobium. The sequence goes on from JBKCVY010000189.1 coordinate 360, forward strand.
TGCGCATGGAAAGCCTGGTGGCCACGAGTGCCTTCATGTCCTATGCCCTTTGGGCCGCGGGACCAACCCTCAATGGGGCCACCACGAGCTGGATGTTGTTGACGGTTCCCTTTGTTCTGGTCGGCATCTTTCGCTATCAGTTGATCAGCGATCCGCTGGAGTTGGAGCGTCGTCGCAGATTGCGATGCCACCACACAACGGAGAATCCAGAAGAGATTCTGCTCGATGATCGTGGCATTCAGCTGATTTTGTTCACTTGGCTTGTCACGGTCTCGGCCATTGGCGCGGGCCACCATTTCGCCAACCTCGCCCAGATGCGATCCCCCTCATGAAGGTGTTTCTCCCGGGGGGCGCTGGCCTGGTGGGTCTGAATTTGATTGCCCTCTTGCGCGAGCAACACCCCGATTGGTCCCTGCTGGTGGTGGATCAAAAATCCGCGGCGGTGGAGATTGGGCGTCGCCTGTTTCCGGAGGTGCGTTTTTTGGTGGAGGACCTTGTGGAGACCAGGGGGTTGCGCTGGCCGGAGGCGATCCAAGATTGTGAGGCCTGTGTCATGCTGCAGGCCGAGATCGGTAACACCGATTCCACACAATTTGAACGCAATACGCTGCGCAGCACCGAGGTTGTGCTGGCGCAAATGCGTCAAACAACCATCCGTCGCCTTGTGCATCTCAGCAGTTCCGTTGTCAATTCAATCGCCTCTGATTTCTATAGCCAAACCAAGCGGGCCCAAGAGGAGCTGGTTCTGGACCACTGGCCCGATGCCGTTGTGCTGCGTCCCACCCTGATGTTTGGTTGGTTTGATCGCAAACACCTGGGTTGGCTGGCCCGCTTCATGCGCCACTCTCCCCTGTTTCCGATCCCAGGGAGGGGGCGTTTCCTTCGGCAGCCCTTGTATGTCGCCGATGTCTGCCAGATCATTGAACGGTGTCTTGTCCATCCCGAGGTGCGGGGCACGTTTGACATCAGTGGGTTGGAGAAGGTCACCTATCTCCAGCTCATGGCCCACCTGCGAGAGGCTATTGGCGCAAGGACGCGCTTCCTGCCCGTGCCCATTCCCCTCTTTTCCGTCCTGCTGCGCCTCTGGGCCCTGCTGTCGCGAAGGCCAGCCTTCACCACGTCCCAGTTGCATGCCCTGACCGCGGGGGATGAATTCGCTGTGATCGATTGGCCTGGCTTCTTTGGCGTGTCAGCCACACCCCTTGGCGAGGCCCTGCGCATCACCCATCAGGATCCCCGCTATTCCCATCTGGAGATGCCCTTTTGATGGACCGCCCCCGGCCACGGTTCCGGATCGCGGTGCTGGGCGGTGGCCCCATGGGCTTGGCGGTGGCGTACGAGCTCACGCGGATGGGGCACCAGCCCGTGGTGTTCGAAGCGGAGGATCGCCTTGGGGGCATGGCCGCCACGTTCCCCTTCGCCGGGCAGCGGTTGGAGCGGTTTTACCACTTCCACTGTCTGAGTGATCGGGCGTTGTTCGCCCTGCTCGATGAGCTGTCCCTGGGGGATCGGTTGCGTTGGCGCCCCACCCGCATGGGTTTTTTTTACCAGGGCCGCCTCTACCCTTGGGGGACGGTGGGCGCGGTGCTGGCCTTTCCCCACTTGTCCCTCCTGGATCGTCTCCGCTGCCTGGCCCATGCGGCCCGCTGTCTGACCATTCGCGACTGGCGCCCCCTGGATGCCCTCACGGGCACGGCCTGGTTGAAAACCTGGCTGGGCGAGCGGGCCGATGCGGTGCTGTGGCGGCCGCTGTTTGCTTACAAGTTTTTTCACCACAGCGATCGTGTGTCCGCCGCCTGGATTTGGAGCCGGATTCGCCGTGTTGGCCAATCCAGGCGGCGGCTGCGCGAAACCCTCGGCTACCTGGAGGGTGGCTCCCAGGTGTTGATCGATGCGCTGGCCGCCGCCATTCGCCAGGGAGGCGGGGAGATTGCCCTTTCCACGCCCGTGCGGGCTCTGCGGCCCCAACCCGGGGGTGGGGCCCTGCTCACCACCCCGACCGGGGAGGAACGCTTTACCCATGTCATCAGCACGATCCCCCTTCCCCTGGTGGCACCCCTCCTGCAGCGCGGCGGCTGCGACCCCGGCCTGGTGCGGCGGTACGCCGACCAGCCCTCCCTGGCCTGCGCGTGCGTCGTGGTGCAGACGCGACGGGCGATCACGGGCAATTTCTGGACCAATGTCCACGATTCACGCTTTGCCATCCCGGGGGTGATTGAGTTGGGCCATTTGCGGCCGTTGCCCGTCCATGTCACCTATGTGCCCTTTTACATGCCAGCGGACCATCCCGACTACCAACGGCCCGACCAGGCGTTCATTGCGGCGGCATGGCGCTGCCTCCAGGCCATCCAGCCCAGCCTGGCCGCCGCTGATCTGCTGGCCAGCCACTGCAGCCGCTACCGCTTCGCCCAGCCGGTCTGCGGCACCCATTTCCAGGACACGTTGCCGCCGCTCCAACCGTTTCCCGGCGTTTTAACCGCCGATACCACGGCCTATTACCCGGAAGATCGGGGCATCAGCGAAAGCATTGGTTTTGGGCGCGCGCTGGCCCGCCGCCTGGTGGGGGAGTCGCCATGACCTGGAGTGTTGCCCCGCGGCGCCGCTGTTCGCCTATGTTCTGCGAAAGCGATGGACCTTTCGCCAGCGGTTCGGCTCGGATGGACCTCAATCTTGATCGCCTCTACAGCCATCGTTTTGCTGGAATTTCTCCGACCTTGAAGGCTGCCGTTTGGCGCCAAATCGCCCGCTGGATTCTGGCTGATGCCGAGCGACAACGGGGCGGCATTCCCGTACGCTCTGTCCTGGATCCAGCCTGTGGTGATGGGGAGTTTCTCAATGGCTGCACCGGTTTGGGGCTGGCATTAAGCGGTTGGGATCTGCGTCAACGCTCCTCCCATCTCGCGCCGGAGGTGAGCTTTTGCCAAGGAGCCTTTCAAGACTCCAAGGTGGCCGGTGGCCACGATTTGATTTGGATATCTAATTTACTGGAACATTTGCCGACGCCCTCTGCTGTGCAAGATTTTTTGGCCGCCTGTAAGCAAAACCTCGCTCCCCGGGGAGTGATCAGCATCATGGGACCAAACATCAAATATTGTGCCTCTGTTTATTGGGACTTTGCCGACCATCTCTTGCCCCTGTCCCATCTGACGGTGCTGGAACATCTGGCCTCCGCCTCCTTGGAGGTGCTTGCTGTTCACGATCGTTTTTTGCCCTACTCCTTCCGCTCACGGCTGCCGACCCATCCCCTCTTGGTGCAGGGGTATCTCAAGACTCCCTGGCTGTGGCCATGGCTGGGCAAGCAGTTTCTTATTCGCGCCCGCCTGCCGCGACGGTGATGGCTCCCCCCCCCGGACCTCCCGCCGCCGGCCCCGCCACGGGCCCCGTGATCGCCGTCTTTGATGTGGATCGCACCCTGTTGCGGGGCGACTGCCTGCACCTGGCGGTCCGCCGGTCCCAGGGCCCCCTGGGGCTGCTGGCGGGTGGGCTGGCCCTGGCTCCCTCGCTTGTGGCCTGGTGGCTGCGGCGCCTGTCCACGGGCGCCCTGAAGGAGAACGCCCTGGCCCTCTTCCACGTGTGTGACGCCGTCAACCAGGCGGAAGCGGCGGGGCGGGGCGATTGGCTGTTGCCGGCGTTGATCCGCGATCTGCGGCCCGCTGCCCTGGCCCGGCTCCGCGAGCACCAGCGGCGCGGCGATCGGGTGGTGCTCTGCTCCGCCTCCCCCCGCATGCTTCTCCAACCATTGGCCCATTGGCTGGGGGTGGAGCTGCTGGCCACTGAACTGCGCGTCCAGGAGGGACGCTGGCTACCCGTTTTGGCGGGGCCCAATTGCAAGGGACCGGAAAAGGTGCGGCGCCTCCAGGCCCACCTGGGGGGGATGGAGGGCCTGGTGCTGGAGGCCTATGGGGACAGCCGGGGCGACTGGGAGCTGCTGCGGGCCGCCGATCGTCCCCACTACCGAAGTTTCCAGGCCGAACCGCATCCCTATCCGGAAACCGCTGTCCCCCCGCGGCCCTCCCCAACCATTCGCAGCTGCTTTGTTCTGGGCAGCACCAGCGTGGTCGCCCAAGCGATCTGCCGGGAGTTGGCGCTCAGGGGGTGTGGGCGGGTCCATCTGATCGCCCGGGATGGCCTCCGCAACGCGGAGGTGGCGGAGGCGTTGCGGGAGCTGTCCGGTGCCGCCGTGAGCACGGAACACACGGACCTCTGCGACGACGCTTCCCTCCAGGAGGTGAGACGGCCGAGGGTTGGGGAGTTTGACCTCTACCTGATCACGGCTGGCTGGCTCGGGGATGCCGAACGGGCCCGCATGGATCCGGAGGAAGCCCTGCGGATCACCGCTGCCAACTACAGCGGGTTGGTGCCCTGGCTGACGGCCATCGCG
>JBKCVY010000190.1:0-3596 GCA_046317475.1 Cyanobacteriota bacterium
CACGAGGCCCTGGTGCATCCAGCCATGGCTCTGCACCCGGCCCCGCGTCGGGTGCTTCTGCTCGGTGCCGGCGACGGCTTGGCCGCCCGGGAAGTGCTGCGCTGGCCGGGGGTGGAGCGGATCGATCTGGTGGAGCTGGACGGGGGCATGGTGCGGCTGGCGCGCCAGCAGCCCTTTTTGCGGCGCCTGAATGGGGCCAGCCTGGAGGATGCCCGGCTGCGGGTGCATGTGGGCGATGCCTTTGTGGCGGTGCGCCAGCTGCCGGTTCGCTACGACGTGGTGATCGCGGATTTCCCCGACCCCTCCAGCGCTCCCCTCGCCCGGCTTTACAGCGTCACGTTTTACGGTCGGTTGATGGCCCGCCTGGCTCCGGGAGGGGTGATCGTCACCCAGGCCTCCAGCCCGTTCTTCGCCCCCAAGGTGATGGCATCGATCCTCGCCACGCTGGGGGAGCTGGGCCTGACGGCACGGTCCTACAGCGTGGATGTGCCCAGCTTTGGCCCTTGGGGCTTCGTGATGGCCACCCGGCCAGGCCAACAGTTGGTGGCCCGGCCATTGCCCTTCGAGGGGCGCTGGATCGACCAGCCTCGCCTGCGTCACCTCTTCGAACTCCCCCGCGACCTGCGGCCGCCCCCGGGCCAGCCGGTCCTGCCGAACCGTCTCACCCGTCCGGTGATCAGCGACTACCAACGGCAGGGGATCTGGAGTGGATCCTGAGGAAAGCGCCCAGACCCGGGCCGGAACGGGCGGCGGCGTCGCACCCGGACCGCGGGGACGGGGGGCTGGTGCCAACCTGAGCAGGCTGGAAGGGCTTTGCCCACCGTCGCGCGATGGATCCGTGGATTCTGCTGGCGCTGCTGCTCGCCGCCGCCGGTGCGGTGCTGGCGTTGCAGCGGCTCCGCCGCCGCCGGGCCCCGGTCTCCGCGTTGCTGGAGCGCACCCTGTTCAACCTGCGGGTGGGAGACATCGTCCAGCTGGATGGCCGGGACTGGGTGGTGGAGGATCGGCTTTGCTACGAGGACAGCGGGGCCCAGTGGCTTGAATATCTGCTGCGGGACGGTGCCGACGCCCGCTGGCTGTGCGTGGAGGAAGACGACTGGCTCGAGGTGAGCTGGCTGGAGCCGGCCCCGGTGGAGCTGGTCCGCCAAGTCCTGGAGGGAGGCAATCCCCGTCCCAAGACGCTGCTGTGGGAGGGCATCTCCTACGGACTGCGTGAGCGGGGACGGGCCTCCCTGACGGCGAGCGCCCGCACCCTCAACCGCCGGGTGGGGTGGTGCCACTACGGCGATTACGAGGGGGCGGAAGGGCGGGTGCTGTCGGTGGAGATCTGGGGGCAGGGGGACACCAGCAATCCGGAGGACCTGGAGGTGACCCTGGGGCGCCGGATCAACCCGGATTTGGTGGGCCTGCTCCCCGGCGATGGCCGATCGGTCTACCGCTGACTGGGGCCCCCGGGTCAAGGGAAGATCAGAGGCGTGCGGGAGGCGCGTGGGGCGTGTCGCGCTGAAAGAGGCCATCGAGGTAGTGGCGGGCGACGGCCCGGTCCTTGGCGCCGTGCTGAAAAAGAAACCCGGCCAGCGCAGCCTGCATCAATCTGTATTGATCCCATTGGGGATGCAGGCGGATGAACTCCCGCATGGCATCGAAGAGGTCTTCCGGCATCTGGTTTTCGATGCTCACGGTGCGGGGGGCATGGCTGGGGATGGGGGGCATACGGGGCCACACGAAGACCTCCCCATGAGGCCACAGGGAGCGGTCGGACGTCAAAACCGCTGACGCGAAGCAAGACTCGAAAGCCTCAGCACAAGACTCCGATGGGCATTGGGCCGCAGGGGATGGGCGCGGCAAGGTCGGAGCTCCATGTCCGTCTAACGCCACGCGTCAAGGGGAAAGCCGCATCCCACAGAAACTGGCCCGCGCGGGGTGGCCAGCCGCTGCTGACGGCGATGGATCGCGAGCAAATTGTGGAAAACCCCGTCAATTTCTGTGGATAACTTGCTCAATCCGTGGAAAACTCCACTCCTCAGCATTTGTGATCGATCGGCCGGGGGGTCGGCTCCGGGCCCTTCCGCCTCCCTCCCCGGGGTGGCTCAGGGTCGCTGTTGCAGCAGGGTCAGCCGCAGGCGGTTGAGGGCTTCTCCCACGCTGAGGGCCTGAATGGCCTGCCGGCCGCGGCTGGCGCCAAACCGCACCCCCTCGCTCCAGGACGGCACCGGCTCCGGCCCCACCACGGCCACATGCACCAAACCCACTGGCTTGTCGGGGGACCCGCCCCCAGGGCCCGCGATCCCGGTGGTGGCTATCGCCCAATCGCTTCCCAGGCGTTGCCTGACCCCCTCCGCCATGGCAAGGGCCACGGGATCACTCACCGCCCCCCAGCGCTCCAGGAGCGCCTCTGGCACGCCGAGCAGGTCGCGCTTGGCGCTGTTGGCGTAAGCCATCACCCCCCCCAGCCAGGAGTGGGAGGCGCCCGGCACCGCCGCCAAGGCCGCCCCCAGCCCACCGCCGGTGCAGGATTCGGCCACGGCGAGGGTTTGGCCTCGCTCCGCCAGCTCCGCCAACACCACGGAGGCCAGGCTGTCGCCATCCGCTCCGAAACAGGGCAACCCAACCCGGTCGCGGATCTCCCGCTCCACAGGGTCCAGGGCCGCCTGGGCCGCCGCCGCGTCCACCCCGCGGGCGGTGACCCGCAGGGTCACCTGCCCACCGCCCGCATAGGGCGCCACCGTGGGATTGGCCAGGGTGAGCAGGTCGGCCACCTGCTCCGCCAACAGCGATTCGCCAATGCCCCACACATGGAGGCGCCGGCTGAGGAACACGCCCTCCGCCAGGCCCGAGCGCCGCAGCCAGGGAACGGCGGTGGCCCGCCACATCTCCCGCATTTCCGAGGGAACCCCTGGAAAGGTGAGGATCGTGAAGCCTGGCGTGGGGCTCCAGATCATGCCGGGGGCCGTGCCGCTGGGGTTGGGCAACACGGTCGCCCCCTCAGGCAGAAGGGCCTGGCGCCGGTTGCTGGGCGCCACCGGCCGGCCCCGCGCCCCCAGCTTGGCCTGAATGTCAGCCCACACCTCGGGGTGCTCCACCAGGGGCACGTGGAAGGCGGCGGCCAAGGATTCGGTGGTGAGATCATCCAGCGTGGGCCCCAGACCGCCCGTGGTGATCAGCTGGCGGCAGCGCTGGGCCGCCTCCCGCGCGGCGGCCATGAGCCGTTCACGGTTGTCGCCCACCACCTGTTGGCGATGGTGCGGCACGCCAAGGCCGGCGAGCTCCTGGGCCAGCCAGCGGGCGTTGCTGTTGAGGATGTCCCCCAACAACAGTTCCGTGCCGATGCAGAGAATCTCAGCGCTCACGCGGCCCCCCGGGGATCGTTGGGATCTTGGCAACGCTCTTGCTGCAAGCTTCGGCGCGTGTGCACCACCGCCGCCACCAACACGGCTGTCGCCACCGCCAGCCAGAGAAAACGCATCTCGGCATTGGCCACCACCAGGGCCAACGCAGCCAACCACTGGGTGAAGACGTAAATCATCAGAACAGTGCGGCGATGGCTCAGGCCCGAGCGCAGAAGCCTGTGGTGCAGATGGCGCCGATCGGGGTAG
>JBKCVY010000191.1:0-6081 GCA_046317475.1 Cyanobacteriota bacterium
GGCTACAAGATGTGGGTCTTCCAAGTCAAGTAATCCACATGCTTCTCGAGTGGTCATCCTTTGCCATCGTGCTGGTATCCGTATCAGGAACATTCCCGAAGGCGGATGATCTGTGGTGTTGAGAGCGGTCAGTCGCTTGACACCCCGAAACGACAAGAGGCAGGTTTGTCCTGCCTTCTTTTTTATGGTGTTTGGGTGCAGGTGCTGACCTCTTGTGTCCCATGGGAGGCGCGAGGCCTGCAACCCGCCCCAGCCGCGCTGATCACCGCGTCCTCCATCGGAGCTGGCTGGCAAGGCTGGGTTGCCGTGGCCTTGGCCACAAACGGCTCCGAATGAAGCCGGGCCGATAGGTCTACAGAAAAGATAAAAGGCTACTGTGTCTACTCATCTCTGTTCTCATTTCAGTAGGGTTTCCTTGTCGATTCTCCTCCAACGCTGTGCTGGTCAGACAAGCCTTGTGAGACATTGGTCCTTAGGGCAGTATTTGGTAATGTTTCTCGCTTCTTGCGGCCAGGTTGTTCGGCATTGGTGACGTTGCCGGATGGGGTGCCGCAATGGCGAGCTGCTCTTCACCCTTGCGTTAAAAGTGGATACGTTGTTCCATTTTATTCAGCTGTAAACGCAACAGTCAATCTCAGGTGACTTCGTTTACCGCGACGCACGCGATTTCGCACCATGGAGCTGATTCCGCATCCTCCGTCCTGAAGATCAGCTCAGCTGCGTCAAAATGGTTTGGCTTCCGCCCTGGTTAACCAGCTGCACTTGCGGCTGTTGGCGTCATCCACGCTGCCCACAGTCTCAGAACTCTTTGTAAAAAAAATCTGACAATCTTTTGATGGCTCAGGCGGGAATCGCTATGGTTGAGAGGCATTCAGCTCTTGCGTTTTGCAAATGAAAACTCCGCTCAAGTTCCTCGCTTCTCTTCCCCTGGCGGCCACCATCGCCCTCGGTGGGTTTACAAGCGAGGCCCGTGCTCAGGCGGTCGTCAATGTGCCAATTGCTGCGAATGCATCCATTGATCAATGTGCAGGCAAGGCCACACAGGCAAAAGATTATCAAGTTGTCATCTGCAATCAAACTGGATCCCCGCTTAAGTTCTCAGGATCTGAAGATGATCTTGGTACTTTCCCAATCCGCCAGGACGTGCCTGCCTACTCAGTCAGCTATGTAGACTGGTCTTCAAGTGGAAGTGGAGTTTTCCAGGTCGCTGGCAATTTTCAAATTGGAGACTCTGGCAAATTCGTGCAATTTGTCCCTGCATACCATCCAATGTACAAAAGATCAATGGCAATTTGTCAATCTACATTGTCTGGAAGCGGTCCAGCCTATAAGTGCCTGCGTGAGCTTGCTAACGATAAAGACAAGGAAGTTAGAATCTATGGAAGTCCAACATTCACCGGGATCGCTCAAATGATCAGGAATAACAGAGGCAACAAGATGTGGGTCTTCCAAGTCAAGTAAACCACATGCTTCTCGAGTGGTCATCCTTTGCCATCGTGCTGGTATCCGTATCAGGAACATTCCCGAAGGCGGATGATCGGTGGTGTTGAGAGCGATCGGTCTTGAGATACCCCGGAGTTCAGAAGAGGCAGAATTGTCCTGCCTCTTTTTTCATGGTGTTCGGCTGCGGGTGATGATCTCTTGTGTCACATGGGAGGCGCGAGGCCCTCAGGCCGCCCCAGCCGCGCCCATCTCGGCATCTTCCATCGGTGCTGGTTGGCAAGGCTGGGTTGCCGTTGATCGGGGGGGTCGCGGGAGCCGCGGGATCGCGTGGATCACGAGGGTGTGCAGCTGTCAAGCCGTGCCTTCCGCGCGGTAGTGGAGCGCTCGGCGGCTGGATGGCCTCGGGTCGATCACTGAAGGCTTCGCTGCCCAGTCGCACGCCATCCGTGGTGAACTGGCGCCTCGCTCTGCCCACGCCATCCCAGGGGCGGCCGGCAAGGGTGCCGTTGTCGCGAGGTCGAGCGGCATGCGCAGGGGGAGTGAGTGGAGAAGATGGGCGGGAACGCTCGCCTCGCCGCTCATTGGTGAAACAACCAGGGCGGAGCGTCCGCCAACCTTCTCCAGACACCAGCGACGCGACGTCAACCATGCCAGCAGGCACGGATGGGTGACTCAAGGCCTGGATTCCCCGACCATCCCCTCCCCAGCCGACCCCGCCTCCCCCCGCCTGCCCGCCGCCTCGCTCGCACCAGCAACCACCTCACCCGCACCAGCCACTACCGCCTGCGCCTCCGCTACCACCTCCGCTTCCGCCTCCTCCCCCTCCGGCAGGCTCAACCCCAACCGCCGCGCCAGCCAAGGCGCTGTGGAGCCTTGCACGCCCACCGTCAGCAGGATCGTCAGGAACACCAGGCCCTTCAGAGTGCCCGCGCCGGCGATGCCCGCTTCCTCCAATTGCAGCGCAAAGAGACTCGCCACCGAGGCGCTCACCACGCCTCGCGGCGCCACCCAGCCAAGCAGCAGCTTCTCCCGCCCCTCCAGCGGCAGCCCCAGGGAGGCCACCCGCACCACCAACAGCCGCAGCACCATCAGACCTACCACCGCCCCCACCCCGCCCCAGCCGAGGGGGCTCAGCTCACGCCAGGACAGATCCGCCGCCAACAGCGGAAACAGCACCGTGATGGCCAGTTGGGCCAACTGGCGGATCAAGGCGTCGAGCTGGCGGGCGCCCGCCTCCAGCCGCAACCCCACCACCACCCCGGCGCACACCGCCGCGGGCAGGCCGGAGGCCGGCAGCAGGGCTTCGCAGCCGCTGAACCGCACAAACCACCAGCCGAGCGTGAGCGGGGCTGGCAGGCCGCCGCCGTCCTCCTCCGGCGGGCAGCGGCGCAGCAGTTCCGCCAGCAGCCAACCCGCCAGCGCGCCGGCCCCGATCCCGCCGCCAAACCGCAGCACCAACCGAACGGCCAGCTCCCGCCAGCCCGCCCCATCCCCCAGGGCGGATTGCAACAGCAGCAGGGCCAGCACGGCCGAGAAGGGCTCCAACAGCAACCCCTCCGCCTCCAGCACCTGGCTCAGGAAGGGCGGCAGCCGCATCTGGCGCACCAGGGGCGTCACCACCGTGGGTCCGGTGGCCAGGGCGATCGCGCCGAACACCAGGGCCAGCGGCCACGACAACCCCGCCGCCAGGTGGGCCAGCGCCGTTCCGCCCGCCAGCCCCAGCACGGCCCGGATCAACACGATCTGCAGCACCGAGCGCTGCAGATCGCGGCCGGCCAGCCGCAGGGTCAAGCCGCCGTCGAACAGCACCAGGCTGACCAGGAGGCCCACCAGCGGTTCCAGCCCCTGCCCCAGCGCCTCCGGCCGGATCCAGCCCAAGCCTGCCTGGCCGATCAGCAGTCCGATTGCCAGCAGCACTACCACCGCCGGCAGGCCGGTCCAGCGGGCCAGACCCTGGGCGAGCGCGCCGCCAAAGAATGCGCCCCCCCAGAGCAGGGCCAACCGGTCGCTTGGGGTCATGGCGCGCTCGCGGCGGGGGGGATCAGCCCCCGCTGACCTCTTGCAAGGGCTGCCAGCGCAGGGCCCGGGCGCCTCCCCTCTCCACCACCACCTTCAGCCGCGGCTCCCGCTGGCACAGCGCCACCAGGGAGGCGCGCTCGGCGGCCGAGAGCACCTGGCCCTCCAGCAGCCAGAGCAGCACGGGCGCGTTGCCCTCCAGCAAAGGGCCGAGCTGGGGCTGGATGCGCTGCACCTCACCCACCGCCGCCGCGCGACCCACGCTCTGGTGGCCCAGGTGGGGCGGGCGCACGCCATGGAGCTGAAACAGAAAGGCCTCAGGATCGCCCAGGCCCCGGGCGGAGGTGAGCTGGGCCCGGTAGCCCGCGGCCCGCAACCGCCGCAGCAGCCGCGTTTCGCTGCCTCCCTCCAGGGGCGCGTAGAGGGCCAGGGCGCCAGCCCGTTCCAGGTCTTGGCGGAATCCTTGGCCCGTGAGCAGCAGCGGCATGGCAACCAGGCAAGTGGGGGGGAGTCTGGCAGGAACCGGCGGAATGGGGGGTGGCCCCTGGGCAGGGAGGCCATGGGGTACATTGGCAGCTTGTGCTGTTGTGCTGTGCCCGACCGCTAGCCGGGCCTCCAGAACGCGGCACAGGGTTGCCCGTGGTGGCAATCCTCCAGGCCAGTGCGGCCCCCACGGCGTTTCGGCGCTGTCGTGCCGCCGGGAAACTATCCAATCCATCGCCTTGGCGGTTGGTTTGGCCAAGTCCCAGCCCGCTGATTCGTTCGCTAGCTCCGGGTGCGGGCCCCTGGCCTGTCCCCCCCCGCCAGTTCCGAATTCAGCCCGCCTCCCCCGGGGCCTCGGTCCGTTTAGCGGATCTGAGGCTTTGGGTTGTTCCAGCTGGCGTTTTCCCCTCCGTTCATGTCTATCGGCATTCTCGGGAAGAAATTGGGCATGTCCCAGTTCTTCGATGACGAGGGCAGGTCTGTCCCGGTCACCTTGATCGAGGCGGGTCCCTGCCGCATCACCCAAATCAAAAGTCCCGCCAGTGACGGCTATAGCGCCGTTCAACTGGGCTATGGCGATGTTCGCCCGAAGCTGGTCAACAAACCCGCCCTGGGCCACCTCGCCCGCTCTGGAGAGGAGCCCCTCCGCCACCTTCGGGAGGTGCGGGTCGACGCCCTGGAGGGCTTCACCCTCGGCGCCTCCATCACCGTGGCCGACTTCGAGGCGGGCCAAAAAATTGACGTGCGCGGCGACACCATTGGTCGGGGTTTCGCGGGCTACCAAAAGCGCCATGGCTTCAGCCGTGGCCCCATGACCCACGGTTCCAAAAATCACCGCGAGCCAGGGTCCACCGGAGCGGGCACCACGCCGGGTCGGGTCTATCCGGGCAAGCGCATGGCGGGGCGCTATGGCGGCAAGCCCGTCACCACCCGGGGACTCACCATCCTCAAGGTGGATGCCGCCCGCAACCTGCTCGTCGTCAAGGGATCCGTGCCCGGCAAGCCCGGCACCCTGCTCGACATCCGCCCGGCGCGCCGGGTGGGCAGCCAAGCCGCAACTTGAGGAGGAGATGACCATGGCCAATTGTGTTGTGCGCGACTGGCAGGGAAAGGAGAGCTGCCAGGCCGAACTCACCCTCAGCGTCGCCAAAGAGACCACGGCAGCCGACCTGCTCCATCGCGCCGTGCTGCGCCAGCTGGCCCATGCCCGCCAAGGCACGGCCAGCACCCTCACCCGCGCTGAAGTGGCCGGTGGTGGGCGCAAGCCTTACAAGCAGAAGGGCACGGGCCGTGCCCGCCAGGGGTCCATCCGCACCCCCCTGCGCCCAGGGGGCGGCATCGTGTTCGGCCCCAAGCCGCGCACCTACTCCCTCGCCCTCAATCGCAAGGAGCGCCGCCTGGCCCTCCGCACCGCCCTGATGAGCCGCATCGACGACATCACCGTGGTGAAGGGCTTCGGGGACTCGCTTGAGGCTCCCAAAACCAAGGAAATCACCGCCGCCCTCCAGCGCCTTGGCTTCACAGACGACACGCGCGTCCTGCTCGTGATCGATGGCGCCAGCGAGACGTTGAAGCTCTCGGTGCGCAACTTGGAGCGGGTGAAGCTGATCGCCGCCGATCAGCTCAATGTGTTTGATCTCCTCAATGCCCAGAAATTGGTGCTCAACGAGGGGGCTTTGGCCAAGATCCAGGAGGTTTACAGCGATGGCTGAGCGTTTTACTGAGCGGCTGCCCGACGTGATCCGTCGTCCGCTCATCACCGAAAAGGCCACCCGCCTGCTCGAAGGCAACCAGTACACCTTTGAGGTGGATCCCCGCGCCGCCAAGCCCGACATCAAGGCCGCTGTTGAGGAGCTCTTCTCCGTCAAGGTGGTGGGCGTCAGCACCATGAATCCTCCCCCGCGCACGCGGCGGGTTGGCCGCTTCTCCGGCAAACGCGCCCGGGTGAAGAAAGCCATCGTGCGCTTGGCCGAGGGTCAATCCATCCAGCTGTTCCCTGAGTCCTGAGGCGCTTCATACCCATGGCAATTCGCACCTACCGACCCACCAGCCCCGGAACCCGCACCCTGGTGCTCACCGATTTCAGAGAGCTCACCGGCCAGCGGCGCGAGCGGGGCCTCGTGGTGGCCAAACATCGCC
>JBKCVY010000192.1:0-4511 GCA_046317475.1 Cyanobacteriota bacterium
GGTGGTGGTGCATGTGGGCAAACACGGCAACCTCGAATGGTTGCCAGGCAAGGGGGTGGGCCTCAGCGCGGCGTGCTGTCCGGAATGGGCTCTCGGACCCATGCCCCATCTCTATCCGTTCATCGTCAATGATCCCGGTGAGGGGAGCCAGGCCAAACGCCGGGCCCAGGCCGTGATCCTCGATCACCTCACGCCACCGTTGGGACGGGCGGGATTGGAAGGGGACCTGCAGCGGTTGGAGGCCTTGCTGGAGGAATACTGGCAGGCCCGGGAGTTGGGCAGCGAGCGGGTGCGGCCCCTGCGGCGCCGGTTGGAGGACCTGCTGAGCCGCCTGCGGTTGCCGGACGCCGCCCTGGGGCCTCCCGATGCCCGTTCGCCGGGCGGCCCCACCCTGGAGGACGATCCCCTGGAAGCCCGACTGGAGGCGGCCGATGGCTACCTCTGCGAACTGAAGGAGGCCCAGATCCGGCTGGGTCTCCATGTCTATGGCCACCTGCCCGCCGGGGAGGCTCTGGCGGAGCTCCTTCTGGCGGTTGCCCGGGCCCCCCAAGGGGACCAGCCCGGCCTGACCCAGGCGTTGGCCATGGATTTGGGACTGGGCCTCGATCCCTGGAGCGATCCGGAGGAAGGGGCTCTGGCCCCGGAAGACCGGTCACGCCTGCGGGCCTGGGGGGGCGATGGGGCCCCTGGCGGACTGCGGCACGTGGGGGATGGGGTGGCGCTGCTGGAGGCGGAAGCCCTGGCCTGGGTGCGGCAACGGCTCGGCGTGGCGGGTGCCCAGCCCACGCGGGCCGCCGGACCTGCCCTGACGGAGAGCCTGGCCCGCCTGGAGGAGCGGCTGATGCCCGCCCTCCTGGCCTGTGGGGAGGCCGAGCGGGAGGCCCTGCTGCGGGGTCTGGCCGGACGACGGATCGGGGCGGGTCCCTCCGGCGCTCCCACCCGGGGTCGGCCAGAGGTGTTGCCGACCGGTCGCAATTTTTACAGCGTCGATTTGCGGGCCCTGCCGACCGAAGCCGCCTGGGACCTGGGGCGGCGCAGCGCTGAACTGCTTCTCGAGCAGCATCGGATGGAGGAGGGAGAGGATTTGCGCACCTTGGCGCTCTCGGTATGGGGGACGGCCACGATGCGCAATGGGGGAGAGGACGTGGCCCAGGCCCTGGCCCTGATGGGGGTTCGGCCCCGCTGGGATGGGCCCACCCGACGCCTGGTGGGTCTGGAGGTGGTGCCGGTGGCGGCCCTGGGCCGGCCCAGGGTGGATGTCACCCTGCGGATCTCCGGTCTGTTTCGCGATGCCTTCCCCCAGCTTGTCCATTGGTTCAACCAGGCTTGCCGTCTGGTGGCGGACCTGCCGGAGGAGGGGGGACTCAACCCCCTGGCCACGCGGGCCCGGGAGCAGGGCACCTGGGCACGGGTGTACGGCTCCGCTCCAGGGGCCTACGGGGCTGGATTGCAGGCGCTGATCGACAGTGGCCAATGGGAGACGCGAACCGACCTGGCGGACGCCTTCCTGGCCTGGAGCGGCTGGCGGTACGACAGCGACGGCACGGGACCCTCAGCCGACGTAGTGGCCGTCGCCGATGGGGCCGGGCTGCGGGCGCGCCTGGCGGAGGTGCAGGTGGTGTTGCACAACCAGGACAATCGCGAGCACGATCTGTTGGATTCCGATGATTACTACCAGTTCCAGGGAGGGCTGAGCGCGGCGGTGGAGCGGGTGCGGGGGGAGCGCCCCGCCCTCTGGTTTGGAGACCATTCCCGTCCCCAGCGGCCACGCGTGCACCGTCTGGAAAAGGAACTCGACAAGGTGATCCGCTCCAGGCTCTTGAATTCCCGCTGGCTGCATGGCATGCGGCAGCACGGCTACAAGGGGGGCTTTGAGATGGCCGCCAGCCTCGACTACCTCTTCGCCTACGACGCCAGCACGGGCCGCGTGCCGGATTGGAGCTATGGAGCGATCTGCGAGCAGTGGCTTACGGACCCCGAGTCCCTCGCCTTCCTCCAGCGGGCCAACCCATGGGCCCTGCGGGACATGGGAGAGCGCCTGCTGGAGGCCCATCACCGGGGCCTTTGGGACGGGGCAACCCCGGATCAACTGGACCACCTGCGCGGGTTGGTGTGGGCCAGCGAGGCGCGGATTGAGCAGGGTTGAGGAGGGTTGAGGAGGGGGCGCTGGACGGTCAGCTGTTGAGGTCCTTGGCCATCGCCTTGAAGGGATCAATGGCACCGGGCTTGCTGGACGCCTGGCTGGAGCCCTGATCCCCTTCCGTTTTGGCGGCTTTGCGGGGGTTGGCGGGGGCCCCGGGGTTGTTCACCCCGCCCACAGCCGCCCCCTTGAGACGCTCCGCCAGCTGGGAGGGGGACATCTGCTGGGCAAAGGTTTTTTTGACCGGTTTCGGCACGCCACCGGTGAGGTTGACATCCGTTTCCGTGTCGGTGGCGAGGCCCGCCAGGCCAGGGGTCATCCGCTCGAGGCGCGCTTCCATCGAGGCCACCTCCGCCACCATCTCCTTCTCGCCGGGGCTGTCGGCACTGCCAGGGAAGGTGTGGCGGATGGTGTTGGAGCGCCGCATGAACTTCACGTCCCCCAGGGTGCTGGAGGCATCGGGATCCAGGAAGAAGGTGTTATCTGACTTTTGGGGATTGGCCTCAGCGGCCGAGCCCGCCACCTTCACCGTGGGCTGGCCAGCCTTTCCTTGGCCAGTGGTGCCGCTGCCGCGGTTTCCAAGCAGTCGATCGAACAGGCCCATCAGGCTGAGGGGAATGCGTCAGCAAACCCTAGCGGCCGTTGAGCTCCAGGCCATGGGTATCGGTGCCGCAACTCAGCAAAAGACCACGATCCCGCAGATCGGCGGCGATCGCGTCGCAGACCACGGGCGTGGGAGCCCAACGGCCCTGCATGTCGTAGTCGTACCAGGCCTCGGCCCCGTCGAAGCCCGCGACCGCGGCCGCCGCGAGGAGCTGGGGAAAGGGAAGGCGATAGCGGGCGGGGTGGGCCAGGAGCGCCAGGCCCTCCGCCGCGTGGATGGCCGCCACCACAGCTTCGGCCCGCAGGGCCGGTCCAACCGCGGCCTGGCCCCGCAGATAGGGAGCGAGTGTGGGGGATGGGCCGCGAAACCCAAGGGCCAGCACATGCACCAGGCAACCCTTCAACAGAGCGCTGATCTCTACCCCCCTCCAGAGCTGGGGCACGCCTTCGCCCTTGGCGGCATGGGCGTCGAAACAGCTTTGGGCCTCGTCAAACGCCCCATCGCTGTGGTGGTCGGTGATGGCCAGGTGCTCCAATCCCAGGCGCACGGCCTGGGAGGCCAGATCGCCCGGTCGCAGGCTGCCGTCGCTGCAGGTGGTGTGGCAGTGGAAATTGAAGCGCCACGGACAACTCTCCGGACCCACCTGGCGCAGGACCGCGGTCAAGGGGTGGTGGTGGGCTTCAGGACGAAGCACGACTCGTGGGCGGTTGAAGGGACAGGGTCTGGCCGCGCAGCCGGCGCCAGCGGGCATAGAACTGAATAGAGGCGGCCATGGCCACGACCAGGGCCACCAAAAACCAGGTGGCCCACCCCGTGGGAAATTGATTCTTGAAAACCACCAGCATCACCGCCGCCACCAGCAGCAGGGTGGGAAGCTCATTGAGGGCCCTGAGTTGCTGGCCGCTCCAGCGACAGGTGCCCTCCCGCAGCTGGCCCATGAGTCGGTAGCAAAACGCGTGGTACCCCAACAGCACCACCACAACCGCCAATTTGGCGTGCAGCCAACCCTCCTTGAGCCAGACGGGTTGCACGCTCAACAAGCCAATCGCCATGGCGATGGCCACGGCCATGCCCGGTGTGGTGATGATGTTGGCCAAACGGCGCTCCATCAGGGCGTACTGGGCCAAGAAGGCCGCTCGCGTTGGCTCGGCCATCGCCTCGGCCTCGCGATGGTAAATGAACAGCCGCACCAGATAAAACAAACCGGCGAACCAGACAACAACCCCAACGATGTGCAGGGATTTAAACCAGAGATAGGCTTCCGGCGGCCAGGCCAGCGCCAAGGCGAGCACGGATCCTGCGAAGTGGGGCATGGGGAGCGGTGGGAGTGGGAACGGGATCAGGCCCGCTCCAGGCGTTTCACGATGAAGGCCATCAAACCCAAGGAACCCGCGAGGGCCAGAAGCAGGGCAATGGTCATCGACACGTGGCGGTTGCCATCATTATCAGCAGCGTGGGCGCCAAATGGCTGACGGCGAGACCCTGTTGTTTGTTTATGGCACCTTGAAGCGCGGCTTAGCCAACCATGCCCGTCTGCAGGGGGCCCGCGCCTTGGGCGACGCGGTGCTCCCGGGAGCTCGCTTGTACGACTTGGGGCCGTTCCCGATGGCCGTTGCCGGGGACGGCCAGGTGGGTGGTGAGCTTTACGCCGTGGCCCAGTCCGCCCTGCCGGCTTTGGATGTGTTTGAGGGGTGTCCCCGCCTCTACCAGAGGCACTGGCTGTCCCTGGCGGATGGACGCCAGGCTTGGGTCTACATGGGCCAGGCG
>JBKCVY010000193.1:0-8451 GCA_046317475.1 Cyanobacteriota bacterium
ACCGGCTCCCTCATCGGCGCGTTACTTGCCGCCGGGGGGTGGTTGCGTGGCATCTACGCCCTGGACATCACCGCCCTGCTCCTGATGGCCCTGTTGCTCTGGCGCGCTCCCCTTCCCGGTCAACCGCGCCGACCCACCCCCCCCCTGGCTGGCCCCTCGCCCGGGTCGCGGACCCCGTGGCTGTGGCCCCTCTTGCCCCGGCGGGGGGGTGGGGTGGGGGCGCAGGTGCCGCTGGCGGTGGGAGCCGCCGCCTTCCTTCCCACCGCCACGGAAGCCGTGGTGGAACGCACGCCAGAGGAGCACCGCGGCCTGGCGATGGCGCTGTTCTCCCAGTGCTTTGCCCTCAGCGGCCTCCTGGCGCCCCTGCTGGGGGGATGGATGCTGGATGTCCAGGGCCATGGCGCTGGCCTGTGGCTCGTCGCCACCTTGGCTCTACTGCTGGGGCTGCCGCTGGTGCGGGCCCTGGCCTAATCCTTCGGATCCCCCTGGGGGGCGGGCTGGCGAGGGCCCCCGCTCCAGGCCTCATGGGGCAAGGGTTCGGTGCCGTATTCCCAATCGTCGTAATCGGGGTCGTTGCGAATCTGCTGATGGATCCGTTTCTGGGCGTCGAAATCGTGGTGGCTTGCCACCGGGGGCTCCTCGGGCCGCTGGGGCGACGGCCCGGGGTTGGCGGGTCCACCCTCGGCGGAGGCCCGCGGCGGGGGGACATCGGCGGGGGGGGAGCTGGAGGCGTCCGTTTGGCCCATGGTCTCAACCGCTTGGGAGGTCGGGGTGGATGGGGTCCATTCTCTTCGATGCCCTCTCTCGCCCGTCCCCGCGCGACCGAAAGGCGGCCACGGCCGTGGGAATCGTGGGATACACATGCTCAGAGCCGACAACGGCCAACAAACCGGCGCCGTCCAGCTGGGCGTAGAGCTCCCGCTTCACGCGGGTGAGCGCCAGTCGCACCCCGCGCGCCGCCAACTCCCGCGGCAGCTCCAGGAGCATCTCCGCCGCGGTGCTATCGATATCCACAATGGCTTCGGCATTGAGCACCAACCACTCCGCTGGGGGCGCCGCCCCATCGACGGCGGCCACGGCCCGCCGATGGAAATCCTCGGCGTTGGCAAAGCACAAGGGCGCGTCGTAGCGAAACAACACCAACCCCGGGATGGTGCGCACCCCCTCCCAATCCTGAACATCGTGGTACCCCGCCAAGCCCGGCACCTCCCCCATCACCGCCGCGTGGGGACGGGCCAGGCGGCCAAAAAGGACCACCACGGAGAGCCCCACGGCCAAAGCCACCCCCGTGAGCAGGCCCGTGAGCAGCACCCCCGCCAAGGTGCCCAACGCCAGCAGGCACTCGCTCGGACGGAACCGCCAGAGGCGCAGGAACGCCCCCGGGTCGATGAGCCGCAAGGCCGCATACACCACAATCGCCGCCAGCACCGGCCGAGGGAACAGGCTGAGGAGGGGGCGCAGGCCCACGAGCACGAGCAGGGTGAGGGCCGCCGCCACGAGGGAATAGCGCTGGCTGTGGCAGCCCGCCGCATCCGCCAGGGCGGTGCGGCTGTTGCTGCTGCTCACGGGGAACCCCTGAAACAGGGCGCTTCCCAAATTGACCAGCGCCAAGGCCAGCAGTTCCCGGTTGGCGTCCAGGCGATAGCCGCCCCGGTGGGCAAAACCGCGACCGGTGAGCACCGTGTCGGAGTAGCCCACCAGGGCAATGCCCAGGGCTCCCGCCAGTAGGGGCTGCAGCCCCTGGGCCCCAAGGGCGGTGGAGGGCAGGCGCGGCCAGGGAAGGCCGGCTGGGATCGAACCGAGCACGGCGACGCCGAGCCGGTCGAGGTGCAGCATGGGCACGGCCGCGGTGGCCAACAGCACCGCCAAGAGCGGACCCGGCCAGCGGGGCGCCCAACGCTGCAGGGCCAGCATGAGCGCGAGGGCAGTGAGGGCCAGGATCAGGGTTGGTCCATGGACGCTGCCATGGACGAGGAGGCGTTGACGCACGGCGTCCGCCAGGGTGTCGGCCCGCAGGCCCGTACCCGTCAGGGCATGCAATTGGCCGCAGACCATCAAGACGGCCACGCCCGCCAGATAGCCCACCAGGATGGGCTTCGAGAGCAGATCCGCCAGGAACCCCAGCCGCAGGGCGGCGCCCAAGGCGCAGAGCAGGGCCACCAGCAGGGCCAGCAGGCTGGCGGTGGCTCCGTAGCGTTGCGGATCGCCGGCCACGAGGGGGCCCACCACGGCGGCGGTCATCAAGGCTGTGCTGGTTTCCGGCCCCACGGAAAGCTGGGGCGAGCTGCCCAGCAAGGGGGACAGCACCATGGCCGGCAGGATCGCCCACAGCCCTGTCACGGGAGGCAAACCAGCCAGTTCGCCATAGGCCAGACATTGGGGGATGAGGTAGGCCGCCACGGTGAGACCGGCCAGCCCATCGCCCCCGGTGCCGGTTCTGCCCAGGCGCCCGGTGATCACACGTTGAAGAGGAACTCCATCACGTCGCCCTCCGCCACCACATAGTCCTTGCCCTCACTGCGCAACCAGCCGCGGTTGCGGGCCTCCGCCAGGGAACCGGCCTCTAACAATTGGAGGCAGCCAATGGTTTGGGCACGAATGAAGCCCCGCTCAAAGTCGCTGTGGATGACGCCGGCGGCTTGGGGGGCGGTCATGCCGGCCCGAATGGTCCAGGCGCGGGTTTCCTTCTCTCCGGTGGTGAAATACGTGCGCAGACCCAGCAGGTCGTAGGTGGCGCGGATCAACCCGCGCAACCCCCCCTCGCTGACGCCAAGCCCCTCCAAAAACTCTTGCCGCTCGTTTTCGGGGAGGGCCACCAGCTCGGCCTCCACCTGGGCGGAGATGGCCACCGTGGCGGCGCCCTCCTCCGCGGCCAAGGCCTGGATGGTGGCGGAGTGGGCGTTGCCGGTAGCCAGATCCTCCTCCGCCAGGTTGGTGGCGTAGATGATCGGTTTGGCGGTGAGCAGCCCCAGGGGCTTCACCAGGGAAGCCTCCTCCTCGCTGAGGGGCACGGTTCGGGCGGCATTGCCCGCCTCCAGGGCCGTCTGCAGCCGCTCAAGGGCACCATCTTCCAGCTGAGCTTCCTTGCTGGTGCGCACCTGTTTCTTCAAGCGCTCGCGACGTTTCTCGATTTGAGACAGGTCCGCCAGGCCCAGTTCCAAGTTGATCCCTTCCGCGTCGCGCCGTGGATCCACGGTTCCCGAGACGTGGATCACGTCCCCATCGTCAAAACAGCGCACGACGTGGACGATCGCATCCACCTCCCGGATGTTGGCCAGGAACTTGTTACCCAGTCCCTCCCCCTGGCTGGCCCCTTTCACCAGGCCGGCGATGTCGACGAATTCCACCCGGGTGGGGATGATCTCCTTGGAGTGGGAGAGGGCGCTGAGCAGGGCCAGCCGTTCGTCAGGCACGGCCACCACGCCCGTGTTGGGCTCAATGGTGCAGAAGGGGAAGTTGGCGGCCTGGGCCTGGGCGTTGGCCACCAGAGCGTTGAAGAGAGTCGATTTGCCGACATTGGGCAGACCGACGATTCCGGCTTTGAGCATGGGGGGAAATCTAGGCGCCCCGGTTCCGACCATTAGGGGCGAGACTGGCGCCACTTCCGATACCCCCATGTTCGCACCGCGTCCGATTCGTTCCCTCGAACCGGTTCCAGCCCCCCCCCCCGTGGTGGTGCCAGCCCCGCCACCCCGTGTCTTGCCCGTGCGACCTTCCCACTCCTGGCGGCCCCTCTGGATCGGTTTGGCCGCCCTCGTGGCGCTTCTGGCGGGCCTTGGATTGTGGCAACGCCAACGCATGGCCGTCCGCCAAAACATTGCCCCGTACACGGTGCAGGCCCGCAGTGGCAGCCTGCCGGGGGTGGTGACGGCCAGTGGCGAATTGGACGCGATGGAGCGGGTGAACGTCAGCCCCAAGCGCCAGGGCCAACTGCTGGAGCTGCTGGTGGAGGAGGGGGATCGGGTGGAGAAAGGCCAGCCCCTGGCCCGCATGGATGCGGGCGACCTGCAGGATCGGCTGGATGAATTGCGGGCCAATCTCCTGTCTGCCCGGGCCGAGCTGGAGCGCAGCCGCAGCGAGTTGTCTCGCAATCTCCCCCTTTACCGCCAGGGGGCCATCAGTCTCAATGATCTCCAGCGCTACCAGTCGGACTACGAAGTGAAGCGCATGGCGGTGGCGGCGGCCCAGCAACGCATCCAACAACGGCAGGTGGAGCGCGAGGAGCTGATCGTACGGGCGCCGTTCTCTGGAGTGATCTCCCAGCGCTTTGCGGAACCCGGAGCCTTTGTCACCCCCACCACCGCGGCCTCGGCCACGGCCGGCGCCACCAGTTCCTCCATCGTGGAGCTGGCGCAGGGGTTGGAAGCGATCGCCAAAGTGCCCGAAAGCGATCTTGGCCGCTTGCGCGTTGGCCTTCCGGCGGATGTGCGCGTCGATGCCTTCCCTGATCGCCGCTTCCCCGCGCGGGTGCGACAGATCGCCCCCCGGGCGGTGAAGCTGAACAATGTGACCTCATTTGAGGTGAAACTTGAGTTGCTCAATCCCCCACCCGAATTGCGCATCGGCATGACGGCCGACGTGGATTTCAAAACGGGCGCCATGCCCGCCCGCACCCTGGTGCCCACGGTGGCGGTGGTCACCGAAAAGGGCCGGCCCGGGGTGCTGCTGGTGGATAAGGATCGTCAGCCCCAGTTCCGGCCGGTGGATCTGGGGATGAGCAGCGGCAAGGACACGGAAATCCTCTCGGGCCTGGAACCGGGCACCCGCGTGTTCATTGACCTGCCGCCTTGGGCGAAGCAGAAGAACCGATGAAGCGGCGGGCGGCAGCCAAAATGCGGCCGCTGGCAAAGCCGTCGCCGAAGGGGTTGTGGGCCTGGGCCATGGCGGCGTAGGCCTCCGGATCCCGCAACAGGCGGCTGGCCTCCGCCACGATCGTTGGGCTGTCCGTGCCCACCAAGCGGGCGGTGCCGGCCTCGATGGCCTCGGGCCGCTCCGTGGTGCGGCGCAACACCAACACGGGCTTGCCCAGCGCTGGCGCCTCTTCCTGCAGGCCCCCGGAATCCGTGAGCAGCAAGGTGCATCCCCGCAGGGCGGCCACCAGATGGTTGTAGTCCAGGGGTTCGGTCAGGAAGGCGCGGGGGTGGGCTCCAAGCAGGGCCGTCAACGGCTCGCGCACGGTGGGGTTGCGATGGAGCGGCAGCAACAGGGCGGTGTCGGGAAACAGATCCAGCAGGGCCAGGAAGCCCCGGCCGATCTGCTCCAATCGCTCTCCCCAGTTCTCCCGTCGGTGCACGGTGGCCAACAGCACCCGTTGCTGGCTCCAATCGAGGCCAGGCACGTCCCAGGGCGGCGTGGTTTCCGCCATCTGCAACAGGGCATCGATCACCGTGTTGCCGGTGGTGAGGGTTTCCCCCACCACGCCCGAGGCCCGCAGGTTGGCGGCCGAACGCTCCGTGGGCGCGAAGTGCAGCTGGGCCAACTGGGAGATCAGACGGCGGTTGGCCTCCTCTGGGAAGGGGTCCAGGAGGTTGTCGGTGCGCAGGCCAGCCTCCACATGACCCACGGGGATCTGCTCATAGAAGGCCGCCAGGGCGCTGGAAAAGGCGGTGGTGGTGTCCCCTTGAACGAGCACGAGGGCAGGCCGATGGTGCCGAAACTCCTCCTTGAGGCCCTGCAGGGCGGCACAGGTGACGTGGGTGAGGGTTTGCTGGGCGGTCATCAGCGCCAAGTCGTGATCGGCCTGAAGCCCGAAAAGCTCCATCACCTGGCTGACCATTTCGCGATGCTGACCTGTGAGCACCACGCGGGAGCGAAAATCCGGGGCGTCTTGGAACGCCCGGATCACCGGCGCGAGCTTGATGGCTTCGGGACGGGTGCCAAGAACAATGGTGACCAGGGGCAGGGCACTGTCACCAGCAGCGGCGGACAAGGACAGGACGCAATCGTTTGAATCCTAAGGATGGCTCTTCGCCCGTTTTCCCCAGGCCAATCGACGGTCGCGGCGCAAGGGTGGCACCATGGATCGGACCTCAGGCTGGGGCCATGGCCCAACAACGCGTCGCGCCGCCACCCCCACCTCCGCCGCCCCCGGCGCCACGGCCGGACAGCCCCCAAGACCTGGCGAGCGTTGCGGCGGGCCCCATTGCCATCCCTTCCCAAATGCCCGACACGATGGAGGGGATCGTGCGAGTGGCCTACGAGACGAATTGCTCCGATGTGCACCTGGGCGTAGGGGAGGAGCCCCGCTACCGGTATCGGGGGGACATTGTGCGCACCGGCTGGCCCGTCACCGACACAACCACCTTTCGGGAGTGGTTGCGCCAAATCATGGAACCTTCCGATGTGGACACGTTCCACAAGGAGAAAGAATATGACGGCGCCTATGGATTCAGTTTTGTGCGCGTGCGGATCAATGTCATGGAAACCCTGCGGGGAAACGCCATGGTGTTGCGACTCATCCCCTCCATCATTCCCACCATTGACCAACTGACTCTACCGTCTGAACTCAAGACACTGGCTGCGCGGCCAAAGGGATTGTTTTTGGTGACAGGACCGACGGGCTCAGGGAAAACAACCACCCTGGCGGCCCTCATCAACTGCATCAACACAACGATGAAACGCCATATCTTGACCATTGAAGTTCCCATTGAATTTGTTCACAGCAGCCAACTCTCCCTCATCCGGCAAAGGGAGGTTGGTCAACACACCTATGAATTTCACAGGGCCATTCGTGCGTCTTTGCGGGAAGATCCGGACGTCATCCTGATCGGCGAAATTCGCGACCAGGAAACCCTGAGCACCGCCATTGAGGCCTCGCAGACGGGACACCTTGTCTTCGGCACGCTGCACACCAGCTCCGCCGTGCGCACCGTGGAGCGGGTGCTGGGCATGTACCCTCCCCAGGAGCAAGAGTTCATGCGCCGTTCGATTTCGGAAGCTTTATTGGCGGTCATCTCCCAGGGGCTGATTAAAACAACCGACGGAAGGCGAACATGCTACTATGACTTCTTCGTCAATACGGACGCCTGTAAAGATTATATTTTACGTGGTGAGCTTGATGAGATTGAGGCCATCATGTCCCGCAGCGCTTTTGACGGCATGGTGACCATCAACCAATCCCTCGCCCAATTGGTGGAAGAGGGTCGCGCCTCCGCAGAGGACGCCATGGAGCACAGCATGAAACCGAATGAGCTGGCCCAAATTCTCCGGGGACGCTTCTGACGCGGGGGACGCCACGGCCGTTGGTTTTTTGGGGCAACGGGACCGGCAGCCAGGGGGAAGCGGCAGGTTCAGCCGTGGTTGGTCAGTCTTGCCACAATCAAAACCGTCAGGCCGACGGACAAACCCACCATGGCGAGCCTGCCATTCCAAATCTCCGCCTGGGGCGTGAATCCCCGTCTCCAAGAATTGAGTTCCCGCTGGGAGACCAGGCGGGGCTGCTGATCGTCACCGTCCAGGGGCAATGGCGGCTCCGGGGCAGCGGGGGCGGCGGAGGGAGAATTCGTGGCGGATCCCTTAGGGGGATCCAGGGGCGGACGCGCCGAGCCCATGGCGAAAGCCCATTGGGATCTGGGCCTGTGGAGGGATTTGAATTCTAAAGGATCTCTTCATCCATGGGAGCTGCCCCGCGCGCCCTGCCCTCAACATCCATTCCCTAAAAACAGGGTTCGGCGTCGTAGAGCCTGTCGGCCTCCTCCAGGGGACAGCGGGCCGCCACTCCCAGCCGAATCGAGCTGGTCTGTCCCGCGGCCAGCCGCTGCAGGGCGGCACGGCCCACCATGGCGGCGTTGTCGGTGCAGTACGCCAGGGGGGCGGCCCGCCAATCCAGCCCCCGCCCGGAGGCCTGCTCCTCGAGGAGCTCGCGCAGCCGACGGTTCGCCGCCACGCCGCCCACGAGCACCAGGGAGTTGAGGCCACCGTCCTCCGCGCACCGGAGGCTGCGCTCCACCAACACCCTCGCCACAACCTCCTGGAAACTGGCGGCCAGATCCGCCAGAGGAAGGGGGCCGCCACCGTCCCGCAAGGTTTGCACCTGGCGCCCAACCGCTGTTTTCAGGCCGCTGAAGCTGAAGTCGTACGGGTGGAAGCCTCCGCCAGGCAGGGACACCCTGCCTTTGGGGAAGGCAAAACGCTGCCCGTCTCCCCCCAGGGCCGCGCGCTCGATGGCCGGTCCCCCCGGATAGCCCAGCCCAAGCAGGCGGGCCACTTTGTCAAAACATTCCCCGGCCGCGTCGTCCCGGCTGCGACCCAACCGCTGGTACCTCCCAGGTCGGTCGACGCGGATGAGTTCGCTGTGGCCCCCACTCACCAACAGGACCAACGGGGGCAAGGGGGGCGGCGGACCCTCCAGCCCAACCGAGCAAAGGTGGCCCTCCAGGTGATGGACACCCACGAAGGGCTTGTCATGGAGCCGCGCCAGGGTGCGCCCCATGACCGACCCCACCAACAGGG
>JBKCVY010000194.1:0-2665 GCA_046317475.1 Cyanobacteriota bacterium
CTCCAGGAGAGGCTCCAGGGGACCGGGGGAGGGGGGAGGGGAGGGATCATCGGGATCAGTTCAAATCAGCGTGTGCTGACAATGAGGCCAGTTTGCGGTGCGGGGGGCGTCTCTTCAAGATTCCTTCCACCGCCGTTCATATTCCTCAATCTCCGAGCGGGCGGCGATGTAGGGTGAGGAAGATTCCACACTGTTCAGGCTTCCTTCGGCACGCTCAGCCGGCCTCGACCCCACAGGGCCTCCCAAGGACGTCTGTCTTTCGGAGCTCCAGCTTCGGTCTTTCCGTTTACTGAACTTTCCTGGGACCCCAGCACGGCGTGAATCTGTTCCAGGACCCATTTACGAATGACCATTTACGTTGGCAACCTCTCGTTTGAAGCCGAACGCGAGGACCTCGTCGACCTGTTCGAAACTTACGGACAGGTTCGCCAATGCAGCCTTCCCCTTGATCGGGAAACGGGCCGCAAACGTGGCTTTGCCTTTGTTGAGCTCGCCGATGCCGCTTCCGAGCAGCGAGCTATCGACGATCTGCAGGATGTGGAGTGGATGGGCCGCATGATCCGCGTCAACAAGGCCACCCCCAGGGAGGGTGGCGGCGGAGGCGGTGGCGCGCCCCGAGCCCGCACCGGTCGGGGAGGCGGCTACGGCGATCGCTCAGCGCGTGTCAGCGATTCGATTCGCTGATTCAGCGCTCCCCCCGTCCCGGGGGGCGGCGGCGGGGCTGGCGCGGCTGCTGCGGCAGCTCCGGCCCCATCGACGCACCGTCCTGTTGGCGTCGCTCTGTTCCGTTCTCAACAAGCTGTTCGATCTGGCGCCCCCGGTGCTGATCGGTTTGGCTGTGGATGTGGTGGTGCAGCAAAACACCTCCTGGCTGGCCGCCCTGGGGATCCTGACGGTTCCTGCACAGCTCACGGTGTTGGCGGTGGCATCGTTTGTGATCTGGAGCGCGGAATCCCTGTTTGAGTATCTCTACGCCCTGCTGTGGCGCAATTTGGCCCAAACGGTGCAGCACGAGTTGCGCATTGAGGGCTATGACCATTTGCAGCAGCTGGAGATGGCCTTTTTCGAGGCCGGCCACAGCGGTGACTTGCTCACCATCTTGAACGACGACATCAATCAGCTCGAGCGCTTCCTGGACCATGGCGCCAATGAGGTGCTGCAGCTGATCACCACCGTGGTGGCCATTGGAACCGCCATGGCCATCCTCTCCCCCGCCGTGGCGGGGGTGTCCTTTTTGCCCATTCCCATCATCCTGTGGGGCTCCCTTCGCTTTCAGCACCGGCTGGCCCCCCTCTATCAGGACGTGCGGAGCCGGGCGGCGGACCTCTCCAGCCGCTTGGCCAACAACCTGGGCGGCATGCTCACGATCAAGAGCTACGCCGCTGAGGCCTGGGAACGGTCCCGGATGGCGGACGACAGTGAGGCCTACCGCCGCAGCAACCAACGGGCGATTCGGTTGTCGGCGGCCTTCGTGCCCCTGATTCGCTTCGCGATCCTGTTCGCTTTTCTGGCCATTCTGGTCATAGGGGGCCTGCAGGCCTGGCAAGGAGTGATCGCGGTGGGCACCTACAGCTTCCTGGTGTTCATCACCCAACGGTTGCTCTGGCCCCTCACCACATTGGGCCGCACCTTGGATGACTACCAGCGGGCCATGGCCTCCACGAACCGGGTGCTCAACCTTCTCGACACCCCCATCGCCATCCCCTCCGGCGAGCGGCCCCTGCCCGTGGAGCGGGTGCGGGGCCATCTGAAGTTCCGGGACGTGACCTTTGCCTATCCGGGTCGCCCGCCGTTGCTGCGCCACTTTGATCTGGACATCGCCGCGGGCAGCACGGTGGGCTTGGTGGGGGCCACGGGCTCCGGCAAGAGCACGCTGGTCAAATTGCTGTTGCGGCTCTACAGCCTGCGGGCGGGGGCGATCCTCCTCGACGGCGTGCCCATCGAAACGCTGCGGTTGGCCGATCTGCGCCGTGCCATCGGCCTGGTGAGCCAGGAGGTGTTTCTTTTCCCAGGCACGGTGGCGGAGAACATCGCCTACGGCACCTTTGACGCTTCCCGCGCCGCCATCGAGCGGGCCGCCGCCCAGGCGGAGGCGGCGGCCTTCATTGAGGCCCTGCCCAACGGGTACGACACGGTGGTGGGCGAGCGGGGCCAGCGCCTTTCCGGTGGACAGCGCCAACGGCTGGCCCTGGCCCGCGCCCTCCTGAAGAATCCGCCGGTGTTGATCCTGGATGAGGCCACCGCCGCGGTGGACAACGAGACGGAGGCCGCCATCCAACACTCCCTGGACCTGATCACTCGGGACCGCACCACCTTGGTGATTGCCCATCGGCTGAGCACCGTGCGTCACGCCGATCGCATTGTGGTGATGGAAGAGGGCAGAATTTGCGAGACTGGTCGCCACGACGCTCTGCTCGCCGCCAATGGAGCCTATGCCAATCTCTGGAGGGTGCAAGCGGGTCTGCGCGCCGACGAACCTCTGCGGCTGTAGGGCCGCCCCCTAGATGCCGCGCCGTTCCTCCCGCACACGCGCCACCACCCGACACCGTTCGCCTTCCAAACTGCCCCTGGTGCTGGCCATGGCGCTGGGTTTGGCGGCGGGCTTCGCCCTCTCCGCCCCGCTGGCCAGGCTCGTCACCGGGGCCGAGGGGGAGAAGCCCCAACT
>JBKCVY010000195.1:0-12331 GCA_046317475.1 Cyanobacteriota bacterium
ACGCCCACCCGCTCCAGCCCCACCCCCCGGGCCTGCTCCACGAAGGCGGCCGCTTCCTCCACCGTGGTGATCATCGGCGCCATCACCCACACCTCGGCCGCGCTGGCGCGGGCCGCGGCGCCGATCGCTTGCAGCTGCCGCGTGAGCACCTGGGGCCAGCGCCGCGCCGTGCGGAAGCCCCGCAGGCCAAGGGCAGGGTTGGGTTCTCCCGCTAACGGGAGGAAGGCCAGGGGCTTGTCGGAGCCGGCATCAAGGGTGCGGATCACGACCCGCCGGCCCGGCCAGGCGGCAAGGATCGCGCCGTAGCGCTCACTCTGCTCGTCAACGGTGGGCTCGGTGGTGGCCTCCGTGAAACAGAACTCCGTGCGAAGGAGCCCCACCCCCTCGGCCCCCCAGGCCACCGCCTCGCCGTTGTCGCGCGGACCGCCCACATTGGCGAGGAGGGCAACCGGCAGGCCATCGGCGGTGGCGCCCGCACCGTCCAGGGGCTGGGGCCGCCACCGCGGTTCATGGGTGGCCGTTGCGGTGAGCTCCGGATCAGGCTCGACCACCAGCTCCCCGCTGCCGCCATCCAGCAGCAACCGGGTGCCATCGGCCAGCGCCAGGATTCCCCGGGCGCCACAGACCGCCGGGATGCCGAGTTCGCGGGCCAGGATCGCGGCGTGGGAGGTGGGTCCGCCCCCCTCGCTCACCAGCCCCAGACAGGTTTCCCTCCCAAGGGTGGCCAGGTCGATGGGGCTGGGGTCTGCAGCGAGCCAAATGGCTGGCGCCTCAGGCCGCGGAGGGGCTGGGTCGCCGTTGGGCTCCCGCAGGTGGCGCAGCACCCGATCGCGCAGGTCGAGCAGGTCGGCGGCGCGCTCTGCCGTGGGGCCACCGGCGGCCCTGTAACGGGCGGCGGCCCCACTCACAACGCGCCACCAGGCCTGTTCTGCGTTGAGCCCCTCCTCCTGCACGGCACACCGGGCGGCGGCCGCCAGGGCTGGATCGGTGGCCATGGCGGCCATGGCCCTGAGCATGGCGTCGCCAGGGGCTGGGGTGGTGCTGGCGCGGGCGAGGAGCTCGGCCACCACGGCCTGGCGGGAGGCCTCCAGAGCCCGAGCGGCGGCGGCCCGCTCCGCCAGGGCCAAGGGCGGGGAGTCCGGCGGTGGCTGCTCCCCACCCCCGATCCTGCGCACCGGTCCGCAGACCCGCCCGGGGCTCACCCCGAGGCCGCGGCGGGGAATCGCTGGGCGGGGGGGGGCCGCCCTCTCTTCGCCGAAGCCGGCAGCGATGGCGGACGCCACGGCCCGCACCGCTTGTTGGGCATCCTCCCCAACCGCCCGTACGGTAAGCCGATCCCCAGGCGCGGCCTTGAGCCGTCCGAGGGCGATCGGGCTGGCCGCGTCAGCGCTCTCCCCCCGGCTGTTGGTGAGGGTGGTGCTGGCCCGGAACGGAGCCACAAGGGCCGCGATGGCGGCGGCCGGCCGGGCATGCATGCCACCGGCGTTGACCACCATGACGCTTCCCTGCGCGACGGGGGCGGAAAGTTCAGCCGTGGGGTTGGCGGGCGGACTCGCCGTGGCGGTGGCAGCGGCGGTGGGAGGGCTTTCTCCTGCGACCGGTGGCTGGTGGGCCAAGTGATCAAGCTTGGGGCCGAGGGCCTCCCGGGCCGCCGCGGCCACCTCCTCCAGGGGGGCACCGCCGGCGGCGCGCACCAGGGCAGCCACCAGGCCCTCCACGAAGGGGGCGGCCACGAGCTGGGCGCGGTGGCTGGGGTCGCTGAAGTCCAGGGCCATCTCCGCACTAAGCAGGGCGGAGCCCAGGTCGGCGAGCATCACCACCCCGGCGCCGCTGTCCACCTCCGCGATCGCTTCGGCCACCCGCGCCGGATCCGTGCCCAGACGACCGTCCGCCGTGCCCGCGGCCAGGGCCACGGCGGGCGGATCGCTGGGCACCATCGCCAGGGCCAGCTCCAGGCTGGCCTCGGCAAGGGCGGGGCTGTGGCTCACCAGCACGATCCCGACGCGGGCCATGGCTCAGGCCACCGCGGCGGCCAGCGCCTCGATCAGCAGGGCCATGGAGGTGGCACCGGGATCAATGGGGCCGATCGAGCGCTCCCCCAAATAGGAGGCCCGGCCCCGGCGGGCCAGCAGGGGGCCGGTGCCAGCCCGCCGGGCGGCGGCGCCCGCGCGCGCCGCCGCCGCCGCCGGGACCATGGGGGCGCCGCTGGCCAGGCAGGCCTCGAGGGCTTCGAGGGCGGGAGCCAGCGCATCGAGCATGGTCTTATCGCCCACGGCGGCATGGCCGCGCTCCGCGATGCCCACCAGGCCGTTCCCCAGGACGGCGATCAGACGGCTGGCGTTGAGCTCGGTGGTGGGGCCGGCAGCGGCGGCGCAGCGGAGGAAAAAGGTGCCGTAGAGCGGCCCCGAGGCGCCGCCCACGGAACGCACCAGGGCCATCCCGGCCCCACGGAAGAGCGCCTCCAACGTGGCGGGTGGGTCGGCCTCCAGCTGGGCGATCACGGCCCGCACGCCACGGGCCATGTTGGTGCTATGGTCCGCGTCACCGATGGCGGCATCGAGCTCGGTGAGCTGTATCTCTTGCGCCAAAACTCTGTCATGGAAGCCCTGAAGCCAGCGCAGGGCCATCGCAAGGCTGAACGGTGCGTCCACGCTTGCCCCCCTCAGCGGCCCCAGCGCAGGGCCGGGGTCTGCACCGGGGCATCCCAGAGGCGCAGCATGGCGTCATCCACCGAGAGCAGCGTCAGGGAGCAGCCGGCCATGTCGAGGGAGGTGATCGTGTTGCCCACCAGGGTGCGGGCGACGCGGACGCCACCTTTCTCCAGGAGCGCCATCACCTCGCCCACCATGAGATAGAGCTCGATCAACGGCGTGGCGCCCAGGCCATTGAGCATCACGATGGCGGGGAGGCCGGTGGCGTCACGGTCCGCCAAGATCGGCTCCACCAGCATGGCGGCGATCTCCTTGGCGGAGGCCATGGGCCGTCGCTGTCGGCCCGGCTCGCCGTGGATGCTGATGCCGAGCTCCAGCTGATCGTCCGGCAGGACAAAGGTGGGACGGCCCACGGCGGGAACGGTGCAGGAGGTGAGCGCCATCCCCAGGGAGCGTCCGTTGGCACTCACCCGGTCCGCCAACACCTGCAGGTCCGCCAGGGGACGGCCCTCCTCAGCGGCCGCCCCCACGATCTTCTCCAGCAACACCGTCAGGCCCACCCCGCGCCGTCCGGTGGTGTACGTCGACTCCTCAACGGCCACATCGTCGTGGACGACAACAGCGGCCACCGCGATGCCAGCTTCCGCCCGAATCAGCTCGGCGGCCATCTCAAAGTTCATCACATCGCCGCTGTAGTTCTTGACGATGTGCAGCACGCCGGCGCCCTGGTCCACCTCCCGGGTGGCCGCCAGCACCTGGTCGGCGGTGGGGGAGGTGAAGATCTCGCCGCAGCAGGCGGCGTCAAGCATGCCAAACCCCACATAACCCCCGTGCAGGGGCTCATGGCCCGACCCCCCACCGGAGACCAGCGCCACCCGACCCGCCGGCTTCGGCGACGCCCGATAGATCAGCCGCCGTGGCACATCCACCCGCAACGATGGTTCGGCCGCCGCCATGCCCCGCAGGGCCTCGGCCACCACATCCGCTGGGGCATTGATGAGCTTTTTCACGCTATCGCAGGCCTCTCGACTGGCTGGTTCGCATGCTGGCATAGGGGGAGAGACCGCGACTTGTGGCGGGAGCGGCTTGATGGTGGCTTGCGATCCAGGCATCGTGATCGTCAGCTTGGGGGCCGTCGGGGAAGCCAGGGGGAGCACCCGACCATCGGTCGCCAGGTCCATCGCCGCGCCCACCAGGGCGAACGGCCTCCGCCCCAACCGCGCCGCCCCAGGCAGTCGCTGGGGCGGCAGACACCCATCTTCGATGGGGCAAGGGTTTTCGCAGGGCCCACCCGCAACCACGCCACATCCAGCGTGGTGTCCAATGAATTCTTCTACAGCTCCTGTTCAGACGGCCCCCGTTAAAGAGCCCCGCATCAGACATGAGCTCCCCGGACTCCACCGCGAAGTCCCCTCAAGTCCCCCTCAAGCCCTCGGAAGCCGTCTGAAGCCCACCCCTGAAGCCCTCTGAAGCCCCCCCCCCTGAAGCCCTCTGAAGCCCACGAAACCCAAGGTCCCGTGAGTCCCCCAAAGGCCCCCTCGCCGGGCGCCAAAGTGGAGCCCATGACCTCCCCTTCTCCGCGCCCTTGCCTGGTGGTGCTCGACGGCCACACCACCAATCCTGGCGACCTCTCCTGGGCACCACTGGAGGCCCTTGGCGACCTCACCGTGCATGCGCGCACGCCCCCGGAGCTGGTGGCCGAGCGCATCGCCGACGCCGACGTGGTGCTCACCAACAAGACCCGCCTTGACGGCGCGTTGTTGTTGGCCGCGCCACGGCTGCGGGGCATCGCCGTGCTCGCCACAGGCCATGACGTGGTGGACGGGGACGCCGCCCGCCGCCTCGGACTCCCCCTCTGCAACGTGCCGGAATACGGCACGGCCTCCGTGGCCCAGGCCGTGTTCGCCCTGCTGCTGGAGCTCACCAACCACACTGGCAACCTCGCCACGGCGGTGCGTCAGGGTCGCTGGTCGGCCTGCCCGGACTTCTGCTTTTGGGACGAGCCCCTGCTGGAGCTGGCCGGCCTGCGCTTTGGCGTGGTGGGGCACGGTCGCATCGGCGAGGCGGTGGCGCACATCGCTCGCGCCTTCGGGATGGAGGTGCTGAGCCATCGTCACCATCCCCAACCGGGCGACATCGACCTCGACACCCTGCTGGCCCACAGCGATGTGGTGAGCCTGCACTGTCCCCTCACGCCCCACACCCGCGCCCTGTTCAACGCCGAGCGCCTGGCGGCCCTGCGCCCCGGCGCAATGCTGCTCAACACCGCCCGCGGCGCCCTGGTGGACGAGGCGGCCCTGGTGGAGGCCCTGCGGAACGGCCAGCTCGGCGGTGCGGGCCTGGATGTGCTCTGCTTGGAGCCGCCATCGGCCGACCATCCGCTCCTGGCAGCGCCCCGCTGCCTGATCACCCCCCATGTGGCCTGGGCGAGCCGCGCCGCCCGCCGCCGCCTGATCGACGCCACCGCCGCGAACGTGGCCGCCATCCTGGCCGGCTCGCCCATCCATGTGGTCAACCCCGGCCCGGGCTGAGGCGGCTCCATTCGGTTCGCTGAAAAACCCGCGCGTCCCTGTGAAATGGGACAACTGCCCATCCCGTGAGAGGCCGAGGTGGATCGTTCAACCAACGCAGGCGATCTCTGCACCTGGTCCCTCAGTCGTCCCGCAGCCTGCCCCTGCCGCTGGTCAGCCTGTTGGGCAAACCCTTCGTGCACCTGGAGGAGCGGCCGCGGCCCAGCGACCCAACGGACTTGGTTAAACTAAGTTCACCATGGCATCGCTCCCGTGCGCAAGGTCAACCTGCATCAGGCCAAGACTCACCTCTCCAGGCTCGTGTCCGAAGCGGTGGCCGGAGAGGGCTTCGTGATCTGCAAGGCCGGCCAGCCGCTGGTGCAGGTCACCCGTCTGGTCGACGCCGCCGATGCCGGCCCTCCCCCACGGCGACGCCTCGGTCTACTGGCGGGTCAGTGCTCCGTGCCCGACGACTTCGACCGGATCGCCGCCGAGGAGATCGCCGTTCTCTTCGAGGGCCAGTGTCCTGTCCCGTCCGCCAGCGGCGAGTCGTGAAACTCCTGCTAGACACCCACCTACTGGTCTGGGCGATGGGTGAGCCGGCCCGGCTGGGTCCTGGCCTGCGGGACGTGCTGGAGGATCCCCTTCACACCCTTTGCTTCAGTGTGGCTTCTCTCTGGGAGCTGGTCATCAAAGCGGGCCTGGGGCGCGACGGGTTTCAGGTGCAGCCGTCGCTGTTGCGGCGCACGCTGCTGGATGGCGATTTTGTGGAGATTCCGATTGAAGCGGCCCATGTGCTGGCGGTGGCCCAGTTGCCGCCCCTGCACCGTGATCCGTTCGATCGCCTGCTGCTGGCCCAGGCCGAGCGCGAAGGGTTGCTCCTGATCACCGCCGATGCGCTGGTGGCCCGCTACCCGGGCCCGGTACGCCATCAGGGCAGTTTTTAGGTATCCCCGCGCCGCTGGTGTCTCAGGCGGCGCATCCTCCGGCACTGGCTCAAGGCGGCTCCGACCCCGAGGATCGGCAGGGGGCCGGGGACAGGCGTCACACCGGTGGTGAAGGCAAAACTGACTTCATAATTGTTAGTATTTGCGTACTTGAAATCGATGTTTGAATAGCTGCCAAGGAATTGAGCCACAAAACCGGGGTTCGGCTCAGAATCGAGACCGCTTCCTGTCACGGAAAGTCCATTGATGGTCACTGCATTCGACTGAAGAATTGAAAACATAGTTGCAAAGGTGAGGGTCTCGCCGCCGTTGAGAAAGGCCGTGTAGAAATAAGGGTTTAAAACGGGTTCAGAAAATGTCAATCTTAAATCGGTAGCTGTTGCAGCGGGTGAGCCGATGGCAATGCCAGAATCAGATGTAGGAGGAAAGAGGTTGGTGGCTAGATTGGTGTCCCATGTGGCGCCTGAGGAAACGAGGAATCCCGCATTCAGGCCTGTGCCAACGGTCACGGTTGCTGTAATCGGAGTCGCGGGGCAGGAGGGATCGGAGCCTTGAATGGGCGCTGACTTCGTTTGACCTGGAATTCCATAGGGTGTTGTCCAAAAAGCCGAACAAACGGTCGTGGCGGCTTGAGTGCCGCTCGATGCCTGAGCCCAGAATGGTCCTGTAGCCGATGCGTCCTGCCGCCCTCAACGAGCGGGAGCGTCAGGGCCGGATCAAGGCCTTTGCGCATGGCGTCGAGCTCGACTGGAACACCCTGCGGGATCTGCTGCTAGCCGGGGTCAAAGCCGGCCTGATCGGCTCGCGTGACGTCCTCAGGTTGGTCTTCCGGGTGGGCCTGATCCGCGATGGCGAGGGCGGGCATGCCATGGTGCTGGACCGCAACCTCACCTGCCATACCTACAACCGCAGCACCGCCGAGCAGGTGAGTGAACAGGTGGGGGCCCGTTCTCTGCCTTGTGTCCGGGAGCTCCGCCAAGTCAAGTGCTGAGGGAGCGCGTGCAGGCCGACGCCGCGGAGGCGGGAGATGGCTGAGCATCCACCTGCTGCGGCCGCCACCCCCGCCCCGACCCCCGTACTACCGCCCGTGGCCTCAGCCCGCCTGCCAGGAGTTTGTTGCCGATAGAGCTGCAGCAGAGCTGCTGAGACTGACAAACGCCATCTGTGGGCCGAACGCCGACGGCATTCTCTCCTGCAGCCCGTGGTGATGGATGGTCAGCGATTCAGCCCTGTCTTCCAGCACCAGGGCCATGGGCCCTTCATCTGCTGGCTGTCATCAACGACTGTTGCTGTGACCTCCGGTACCGGAACAACTTGAGCAGGTTGTGGGTGGCCGTGAACAAATGCCATTCGCCGTCGACCTTCTCCAGCCCCCGCAACAGAAAGCGCCGCAGGCCCTGGCATTCTTTGATCTGCCCATTCACCGGTTCCACAAAAAAGCCCCCGGTGCCACGGGGCAAAAATTGCGGAAAGCGGGGCTCAGCGAATTGCGCACCTCGGAGATCGATCTATTCTTGTTGTGCAAACAGGATCGTCGCAATTCGGGACAGCCATGTCAAAAACTCGCTTCTGAAATACTTGCCGGTGGAAGGGGTAACTCTACTAGTTTTACAGTGGAGTTGCACGTGAGAAGCACAATGGAAAGGCGCCTCAATTGATTCTTTCAAACACATCAGGGGAAGCAAGCCAAGAGAGTCGCCGCAAGGTTTTCTCTTGGCCTGGATGGATGTGGCTTGCAGATATTGAGG
Source organism: Cyanobacteriota bacterium (assembly GCA_046317475.1). GTDB lineage: Bacteria > Cyanobacteriota > Cyanobacteriia > PCC-6307 > Cyanobiaceae > Cyanobium. The sequence goes on from JBKCVY010000195.1 coordinate 7,857, forward strand.
CGCCCCAAACGTGCCCCTAGCGATTAGACAGGCTGAAAGTCATACGCTTCCACATCTACATGGTATGACTCCACATTTTGATATAGCCCTGTCGTGACCAGCCTATCCTCGACCTTACCGTTGAAATAAGTACGACGCTCTGTATAGCTAAAGGGGACGGAGATTAAGGCTTTTTTCACAATAACCTTTGCTCTGCCAGTGGTTTTGGCTGGAACCGAAACCTGAGTCGATGAACTGACTTTTTTCTCTTCACATTTCGAGCCACCCCATTCATGGCTGTAGGATGTAGTGGTTGACATACTTATTTGGCCCTCGGCCAAAAAAGGAATGCCAGTTTTTATACTTGTTGCTACACCGATTTCAACGCCTGCACTGTTATTCCATGTTCCCACGACCGACTTGGTGTATTCAAAATGTAATGTTTGCACAATATCTGCGGTGCCTCGATTTTCGACCCTAGTGCTAAGAGCCACTTCAGGGGTAGCCTCAGTGGTTTCTGCTTTACTTGTGTCATACTTTATATTAATAATTTCCTTTTTCAGAATCGGCTCACCAATCTCCATGAGAGACCATTGATTAATCGCTGGGGTATTAGGCGCAATACTAGGAAATGATTTCCAGTAGTAAACACACAAGAAATATGGCTGTGGCCCTGAGAGATAAGGCAACAAGGCAATCTTGTTCCCATTGGCAAATACTTTAAACTTGGCCCTTTCAGGAGTAGCACTACCAGCGCCACCTACATGTGTTCCAAAGATCGCAAAACTGAGGCCGTAGATATCGTTGACAAAAAGGTACGCATTATCCGCGACAAGAGAAGAAAATGCATAAATATTAACCCCGTCCTCCGACGGCAACCTTTCAGTGCGAAATTGGCTTTCAGGCTTCGTCCCATCAAAATCTGGCAGGGCCTCGAGAGTATTATAAGAACCGCCCTTGAGTGGCCGACTCTTTACATATCCAAGAAATTTATTGTCCAACTTCAACGTAATGACCGGAGGCAGAATGATCTCGCTCGTGGTTGAACCACTGGGAAACAAGGTTGTGTCCATGATCTTGAGATGAGACATCTGTGGATGTACACATTCATTTCTATGGGCTCCCTCCCCTGGGTGTCCATACCAGAAATCTGGTATTTGTGTGTGCAGGGCTGGTTTAACGCGTGCCCCACGGCAGGTTGGCCAACAGATCTCGCTCGAAAGAATCATGAGAAAAGTCAGCAAATGTTCGGCGTGCGGCATAGAGGGACATCCATCCGCGAGAACCACGGCTCCTTCCTTCGGAGATGGACCGCAACGACATGGGCTGGGATGCATGGCTCCAATTCCTGGATTGGGATCAGCAACCAGGTCAGGATGCTCGCCATGGCATTGGCGACAAGCTGTTGAGCGAGGCCAGGTCGATGCGTACAAAGCTCATGCCGCATCGGAAGTCGAGATCCACCTCACGTCGCAGATCGCAGAGGCTGAGCGCATCGACTTGCAATGCGCTCGGGATTGTGCAGGCCGCTGCATTCCAGTTGAAACATCGCTGCTTGTGATCACGCAACAACTGCTTACAACAGAGGCGCTGGGCATAACTCCAGACCGGATCAAGGCTGGGAGCGACGTTGCTGACCAGATACCAGGGCTCAGCAACCAGCAGGCCTGTGGGATGGACGAGCAGCAGATTGGCCTTCTGGCTGCCTGCGCTCCAGAGCCGGGCGTTTTGAAACCCGCGACAGGTTCCTTCTCGGATTCGCCGTCGCCTGTCTTCACAACCCAGCGGGGCCGTAGTTCCATGGATTCAGGTGTCAAAACACTGGCGCATCAGATGCGACGCATCTGCATAGTCGCCCCACAGCTCTTTCATTCCCACACCACATCTAGCAGGCCCCCAGCCGAACACTCCTACACACCCGCGCACCATACGTCCATCACGGTGCACCCATCGGCATGTTGGGACTCTCCGGATTCCCCTCCGCGCTCCGCCGCGGGGGCCGCAAAACCAAATCCCTGTCCTCCCTCGGGATCGCCCCCAGCCACTCCTGATTGCCCAATACGATCGCCCCGGTGAAGCAGCCCGATGGCCACAACGCACACAACGCACGTCCACCGCCCCCACGATGAGCACCGCCTCGCGATGGCCATCGGCCAGCCCGACCTCCCGTCGCTCCAGTCCGCCACAGCCAGCTGCATCGCCAGATGTTCCGAGATGCGGAGAGACAGCGCTCCGCTGGCCGCCAGGGCCATCCCCTCCAAGGCGCCTGCTCCGACCGTGAGGGCTTCGCCAGGGGTATCTTGCCGCGCGGCCGGCCATACCCCTACGCCAATCCCTCTAGGTTTGCCAGGTCCCCCGCCGCCATAGGATGGGGCCATGACCGTTGCCGCCAGCGACCGACCAGATCTGGCGGCGCTGTTCCCCTTCCCCCTCGACCCCTTCCAGCTGGAGGCGATCGACGCCCTCAACCAGGGCCACTCCGTGGTGGTGAGCGCCCCCACCGGCTCGGGGAAAACCCTGGTGGGCGAATATGCCATCCACCGCGCCTTGGCCCACGGCCGCAAGGTCTTTTACACCACCCCCCTCAAAGCGCTCTCCAACCAGAAGCTGCGGGATTTCCGCCACCAATTCGGCGCCGAGCGGGTGGGCCTGCTCACCGGCGACCTCAGCGTGAACCGGGAGGCCCAGGTGGTGGTGATGACCACCGAAATCTTCCGCAACATGCTCTACGCGGAAATCGATAACCCCGATGACGATCCCCTCGAAGGGGTGGAAACGGTGGTGCTCGATGAGTGCCACTACATGAACGATTCCCAGCGCGGCACAGTCTGGGAAGAATCGATCATCCACTGCCCCTCCATCATCCAATTGGTGGCCTTGTCGGCCACCGTCGCCAACGCCGGCCAACTCACCGACTGGATCGGACGCGTCCACGGCCCCACCCGCCTGGTGCATAGCGACCACCGGCCCGTGCCGCTGGCCTTCAGCTTCTGCAGCGCCAAGGGCCTCCACCCCCTTCTCAATGAGGAGGGCACGGGCCTGCATCCCAACTGCAAAGTCTGGCGCCCCCCCAAGACCACCCGCCGCAAAGGCGCCGATCGCGCCCCCCGCCCCCCCCAGCCGGAGGCGCCCCCCTTGGGCTTCGTTGTCGCCCAGATGGCGGAGCGTGACATGCTGCCTGCCATTTACTTCATCTTCAGCCGCCGTGGCTGCGACAAGGCCGTGCGCGATCTCGGCAATGCCTGTCTCGTCAACAAAGACGAACAGGCCCGCATCCACGCGCGCCTGGAGACGTACATCGCCACCACACCAGAAGCCGTGCGCGAAGGCCACGCTGAACCGCTCTTGCGCGGCATCGCCTCCCACCACGCCGGCGTGCTGCCCGCCTGGAAGGAATTGATCGAAGAGCTCTTCCAACAGGGCCTGATCAAGGTGGTCTTTGCCACCGAAACCCTCGCCGCCGGCATCAACATGCCAGCCCGCACCACGGTCATCTCCGCCCTCTCCAAACGCACCGAACGGGGCCATCGCCCCCTGATGGGCAGCGAATTCCTGCAGATGGCCGGCCGGGCCGGCCGCCGCGGCCTTGATTCCCAGGGCTATGTCGTCACCGTGCAGAGCCGCTTCGAGGGCGTGCGCGAGGCCGGCCAGCTGGCGCTCGCGCCCGCCGATCCGTTGGTGAGCCAGTTCACCCCCAGTTACGGGATGGTGCTCAACCTGCTGCAGCGCTACGACCTCGCCAAAGCCAAGGAGCTGGTGGAACGCAGCTTCGGCCGCTACCTCGCCACCCTCGACCTGGCCGAGGACCAGGCCGCCATCGACACCCTCCACGCCCAACTTGCCCAGCTCCACAGCGGCGCGGATGACGTGCCCTGGGAGGCCTTTGAAGCCTATGAGAAGGAACGGGGCCGCCTGCGGGAGGAGCGGCGCCTGCTCCGCATCCTCCAGCAACAGGCGGAGGAAACCCTCGCCCATGAGCTCACCCTGGCTCTGCAATTCAGCAGCGAAGGCACCCTGGTGAGCCTCAAGGCGCCCCAACTCAAAGGACGCGTCACGCCCGCCGTGATCGTGGAGAAGGTGAAGGGCCCCGGCCAATTCCCCCTGCTCCTCTGCCTTACGGACGACAACCTCTGGATCCTCGTGCCCTGCGGCGCCGTGGTGAGCCTCCACGCCGAACTCAGCTGCCTGCAGGTGCGCCAGCTCAGCCCCCCCGAGCTGCGCCACGCCGGTGAACTACGCCATGGCGATCAGGTGAGCGGTGGCCTGGCCCTGGCGGTGGCCTCCATGGCCCGCCGCTACGACATGCACACCCCCCAATACGACCTGGCCGCGGAGGTGCGCCAACAGGTCGAAACCGTCCAACAACTCGAAAGCGAGCTGGAGGCCCATCCGGCACACCGCTGGGGCGATCGCAAGCACCTCAAAAAACATCGTCGCCGCATGGAGGAGCTGGAAGCCGAGCTGGACGAACGGCAACGGCTCCTCCACTACCGGTC
>JBKCVY010000196.1:0-1929 GCA_046317475.1 Cyanobacteriota bacterium
GGATAGGTGTGGGGAAGGGCCAGGCGGGGGGGAGGGGGTTCCGGAGTGGAAGCAACGACGTTGTGGAATCAACAACAAAGAACGCTCCTGATGGGTCGTTCAAAGATGGCGTGAACTAGCGTCCGTGGGTTTGCCTTGCCCCCTTGACCGCCCCCGCTTCCCCCCGTTTGCGCTGGCTCACGATTGCGCTGCTGTTGGCTGGCGCGGCGCTCTCACTTGTGCTGCCGTTTATATCGGCCACGTTTCTAACAATTGTGCTGGGCAGCGCGGCCGTGGTGGCGGCAATATCCCAGTTTTTGCGGCTGAGCGGCGAGCCGGACACCCGGGGCAAGGTGTTCCGTGCCCTGTCTGGCGTGTTGTATTTGATTGGTGGTGTTTCCTGCATTGTTTTTCCGATTGAAAGCACCATCAGCCTGACGTTGTTTGTCGGCTGTCTGCTGGCGGCGGAGGGGGTGATGGAGCTGGCGGCCGCGGCCACCCAAAGCCTGCCGGCCCGGGGGCTGGTGTTGCTGGATGGCATCGTCACCGCCGTGCTGGGTGGGATGTTGATCGCCGAATGGCCAACCGACAGCCTCTGGGCGATCGGCACGTTGTTTGGCATCGCCCTGGCTTTTTCCGCCATCAACCTGCTCACGGCACCCACGGAGACCACCGCAGCCTGAGGGGGCTGTGGCGGGCGCCCGGTGGGGGCCATGGCTGGTTGGTCGATAGAGGGTGGGGGCCGTGGATGGCTGTTCTTAGGGTCCCTGCAGTCCTTGCCGAGCCCATGGCCCATTGCCCGTTGGATCCCCCCCCAGCCTCGCCGGCCCATGGGCGGTTCCTGGTCAAGCCGCTCGCTGCTCTGACCCTGCTTCCCGCAATCCTGCTGCCCACGCCACCGGGCCTGGCCACGGCGGTTTTCAGTGGGGCGGCCCTAGCCCAGGCGCCGCTCGCCCCCGCGCCACCCCAGCCCCCGGTGGCGCCTCCAAGCCCAGCGCCCGCCGCGGCTGCCCGGGGGGCCGCCGGCGAGGCGTTGAGCCCCTTGGCGGTCTATGCCCTGATGGCGCCCCGCGAGCAGGTTCCATCGGGGCTGCTGGCCCGGGCGGTGTTGCCCGCCGGCGTGGGCTGCCCCGTGCTGGAAACAACCACGGGTGAGCCAGGGGGTCCATGGCGGCGCTGGCTGATGCGGCCGCGGCAGGCCGGCGCCTCCACCCTGCGGGCGTTTGAGTCCCTGCTGGTCTGTGAGGCGCCGCTGCCCCTGGGGTCCGGGGCGGCCCGAATCGCGGGGCGCCCCCTGCCGGCCGCCATGCCGCGGGAGGTGCGCAGCCTTGCCATCTTCGGCGACACGGGCTGCCGGCTCAAGGACAGCACGATCCAAGCCTGCAACGATCCCGAGGCCTGGCCCCTGGCCCAGGTGGCCCGCTCGCTGGTGAACGAGCAGGCCGACGTGGTGCTGTATCTGGGGGATTTTTTTTACCGCGAAATGGCCTGCCCCGCCGCCAACGACGGGCAGTGCGGCGGCAGCCCGGCGCCGCTGGGCAGCGTGCCGTTCACGGATTCCGGCTGGGGTTGGGTGGCGGATGTGCTTGTGCCGATGGCGCCCCTGCTCGCGACCCGGCCGCTGATGGTGCTGCGGGGCAACCACGAGCTCTGCAGCCGGGGCGGCAACGGTTACTTCCTGCTGTTTGATCCGGCCACTGGCCGTGCGGACCGCTGCGCCCCGGAGGCCTCTGGCCAAGCCCCGGTCGTCTACTCCCCCACCTGGGCGGTGGAGCTGTCGATCCAAGGGGGGCGCCGCCTGCGGTTGGTGAATGTGGATTCGGCGAATGGCAACGATTCAGCGGTGGAGGCGAGGATCGCCATTCCGCAACGGGTCTTGTTCGCGGAGGCCAGGCGTTTGGCCCAAGGGGCGGACGAGGCCTGGCTCCTGACCCATCGACCGGTCAACGC
>JBKCVY010000197.1:0-8959 GCA_046317475.1 Cyanobacteriota bacterium
GCTGACGGCCAAGCCATGGCCGCCAACGGCAAGGAAGCCGAAGGAAGCGGCTGAGGCAATCAGCAGCCGCTGGGGCATTAAACGGGGAGAGGGAGCAAACATGCCTCTGAACCTCTGAGAGAAACAGGTTGGGTGAAGAAGAATCTTGAGCAAATGTTGAACACCACCTGGCGGGTCTCACCAGACGGGCACCAACAAGCACACCCTAAGCAGGATTGACAAATTGGCAACAATGCCGCTCTTGTTCACAACTCTTGGACGTTGCAACCAAGTCCTATGCCGCGACAAATGCCCCGGGGAAAATGGAGTTACCCAGCAATACCTTGAATCTTTATCCTTCCTTAAGAGCTAGCGCGAAACATGGGCGAATATTCGGGCTTCGATGGAGCTTCCTGTCCCTAGGGCCATGTGATCCAATTGTCACAATCTCTTGCCATTTCGCCAGCGGTTGCCATTATCGGTGCGTGTTCCACGATCAATTGTTTTTGAATGGCTCTCGCTGTTCCTCTCTCCAAGAAGTTTTTGGCTGAGTTTTTTGGCACCTTCTGGCTCGTGCTCGGAGGCTGTGGCTCCGCCGTCCTCGCCGCCGTCTTCCCCTACGACAGCCCCGCCGCCAACCCCCTTGGCCTGGGTTTTTTCGGTGTCGCCTTTGCCTTTGGTCTCACTTTGCTGACAATGGTGTACACCATTGGCCATGTTTCAGGGTGTCACATCAACCCCGCTGTCACCTTTGGCCTTTGGGCGGCTGGCAAGTTTCGCGGCTCTCAGGTGTTCTCCTATGTGGTGGCCCAGGTGCTCGGCGCCATCACGGCCGGTGGCGTGATCTGGATGGTTGCCGGCGGTCGGGAAGGTTTTGCCCTGTCGGGTGGCAATCCACTTGCCACCAATGGGTGGGGGGCCCACTCGCCAGGGGGGTATGGCTTCTGGTCGGCTCTGATCATTGAGCTGGTCCTGACGTTCTTCTTCCTGCTGGTCATCCTCGGCGCCACCGATCGCCTGGCCCCAACCGGCTTCGCTGGCCTGCCCATCGGCCTCGCCCTCACCCTCATTCACCTCATCAGCATTCCCGTCACCAACACGTCGGTGAACCCCGCGCGGAGCACTGGCGTGGCGGCCTGGGTTGGAGGCGAAGCCATGGGTCAGCTCTGGCTGTTCTGGTTTGCGCCGATTCTGGGTGCCCTGATTGCCGGCTGGGTGCACAACGCCTTTTTGAGCACGGAAGCGGATTACTGATTCACGGCAACCCTGGGATGATCGATCTGGTTCATCTCCATGGTCAGGGGCTCGCAAGAGCCCCTTTTTTTGCCCTTCTGTCGTTTGTCTGCCGCTGATGCTTCTCAGCACAGTCAGGTGTCGCGGCAGAAGGCCCGGAGGTGGTCCAACAGCTGATCTACCTCCTCCGAGGTGGTGGTGACATGGGTGCAGGCCCGCAGGCAAGTGGGCTCCCGCAACGCCCGCAGCCAAATCCCCCGTTCCCCCAGCCAGCGCACCCCATCCTCCGGTGGGATCAGGGAGCCATCGGTCCGAAACAGTTGGAAACTCACCAGGCCGGCGGGCGGCGGTTGGGACAGCACGGTGCGACATCCCGGCAGCGTTTGCAACCCCAGCCAGAGCCGTTCCGCCTGGCTGCGCAGCAGGTCCAGGCGTTCCGCGGCCGATCCGATGGCGTCCAGGAGCATGAGGGAGGTCCGCAAGCCAGCCAAGAGGGGCGTGCAGGAGGTGGCCACCTCAAAACGCCGTCCATCCCGATGGAATCCCTCCCCACCCACGCCCTCCGCCCGCAGGGTGCGCCAGCCGATCAGAGTGGGACGGCTCTCCACCAGCAGCCGCTCGGAAAGCAGCACGCCGCCCAATCCCTCCGGACCGCAGCACCATTTGTGGCCGGTGAAGGCGTAGATGTCCGCCGCGGCCGCGTCGGCGTCCAACGGCAAGCTGCCAAAACTTTGCGCCCCATCCACCAGCAGCCAGGGATGGTTGGGGTGGGCGGCCAACCGCTCGGCCACCGCCGCGATCGGTAGGCGTTGGCCTGTTTTCCACAACAAATGCGACGTCACCACCAGGCGGGTGCGGGGACTGAGGTTCCGCTCCAGGGCCTCAAGCACCCAGCCATCCGGAAGGTCGTCCCACGAACTGGCCCCTTGCAGGGGGAGGGACCGAATCGTCAAATCAAAACGATGGGCCAGCTCCTGGCAGGCCGCCACCACGCCATCGTGTTCGCCATCGCCGAGGAGAATCTCTTCGCCCGCCCGCCATGGCAATCCCCAAAGGGGCAAGACACAGCCCATGGTGACGTTTTCCGTGAACGCCAAGCGCTGGGGAGGTGCGCCACACCAGTGGGCCAAATGCTGGCGCAAACGGGCAGTTTCCTCCTCCAGCAGCGGAACCACCGCCGTGGTGAAAGGACCAAGCTCCTGGATCCGCCGCCAGATCGCCACAATCGCCTCCAGCGATGGGGTGGGCAGTGGTCCCTGGCCTCCGTAGTTGAAGTAGGTCTTGTTGGCCAGGGCGGGCATGAGGGCCCTCAGGCCCGCTCCATCCATGGGGGAGCTCCTAGAGAACCTGGCCGACGGCGACGGCCGCCACGGCTGAGAACAACGTGATGCCCAAGGCAGTGAGCGGATTCTGGCCCTGGGCCACCGCCACGGTAGTGATCACACCCGCTCCCAAACAAGCCACCGCCAACTGGCTGGGAAGATCCCCTTGAAAACGGGGACCGGTGAAGCGCGGACGAGGGCCGGAACGCATGGAATCACGAAGCGCACTGCGCTGAAGCTATTGGCGGTTTCCGTTCCCATCTCGGCCGGGGGCGAAGTTGTTACGCAGCGTGGAAGTTCTTCACACACGCGTTACAACTCCGCCCCTCCGCTGGTGCCGGACGCCACCCGGGCGCGGCCGCTGCTCGCCCAACGGCGCAGGGCCTCCAACTGCTCCCGGGCCGTGCGGGACAGGGGCACCACCTGGCTGGCGGCGGCAATTAAGTCGGACTCTTGCAGATCTCGGCGGTCGCCGAAGGCCAGATGCATGGCTTCAATCACCGTTTGCTCCAGTTCGGCGCCGGAAAAGCCCGCCGTGCGATCCACCAGCACCTCCAAGGGGATGCGGTGGGCGGGCCGGCGGCGTCGCAACTGAAGATCGAGGATGGCGCGTCGCTCCTGGGCATCGGGCAACTCCAGCAGGAAGATTTCATCGAACCGTCCCTTGCGGAGCAACTCGGCCGGCAGCCGCTCCACGGCGTTGGCCGTTGCCACCACGAAGACCGGGCTGGTTTTTTCCGCCATCCAGGTGAGCAAGCTGGCCAGCACCCGCTGGCTGGTGCCGCCATCGCTGCGTCCATCGGCGGAGCCAAAGGAAAAGCCCTTGTCGATCTCATCAATCCAAAGCACGCAAGGCGCCAGGGCTTCCACCCAATGGATCATTTCCCGCGTGCGCGCCTCACTGGCGCCCACCAGGCCGGCGAAGAGGCGCCCCACATCCAACCGCAGCAAGGGCATCGACCAGCTGTGGGCGATGGCGCGCGCCGTCAGGGATTTGCCCGTGCCCTGGGGACCAACGAGCAACACCCCCCGGGGCAACGGCAAGCCAAAGCGACGGGCCTCGTCGCTGAAGGCCCGGTGGCGCTGGTCCAACCAGTGCTTGAGTGCCTCCAGCCCGCCGATGTCGGCGGGCGTGGCCTCCGTGGGGCAGTACTCCAACAGCTCGCTGCGGGCGATGGCCAGCCGTTTCTCCTCCAGCACCTCGGCCAAATCCTCCGCCCCCAACTGGCCCCGGCGCGCCAGGGCTCGGGCCGCCAGCTGCCGCACCCGTTGCTCGCTCAGGCCATGGCAGGCGGCCGTGAGCTCGCTGAGCACCTCCTCCGGCAGCGGATGGCCGCTGGCGGAAGCAATGGACGCCAGCAAGCGCTCGATGGCCAGGGCGTCGGGAAGGGGAAGCTCCAGGGTGGTGACGCTGTCGCGCAGCTCCGCGGGCAGCTCCCAGCGGGGCGCCGAGATCACCAGGGTGTGGGGGCAGGCCCGCAGCTGGCTGGCGAGGTTGCGCAAGCGGCGACAGATGCCTGCGTCCTCCGTGAACCGGTGAAAATCCTTGAGAAGCACCATGGCCCCCTCATCGCTGGGCAGGCTGGCAATGACCTCCAGGGCGGCCATCGGATTGCGGGAGGCTTCCCCCTCCCGTCCCGGGGCCCCCCGCAGGCCGCTGATGTAATCCCAACTCCAGAGCATGCGGCCACCCAGCTGCTGGGCCACCTGGTGCAGCAGGGCCTCGACCCGCTCCTCTTCCAGGGTGCGGATCCAAAGGATGGGGGTGCGCGACCGGATCAGCAGATCAAGCTGCTCCACCAGGGAGGGAGGGGTCATGACCCGAGGATCAAGGAGGCGTGGGGGACGACGGGGGAGAGGAGAGGGCCCGCAGGGCGGCCCAGCGTGGGTCGATGGTGGGAGGGGCGCTGCCCCAACAGGCAGGGCCAGGGCAATCCGCCCCGCAACGGTTGACCAGGGGTAGCCGCAGGCTCAGCTGTTCAAACAACCACTGCTCCGGATCAAACCAGCCGTGGGGGTCCTGCCGATCGTCCAGATCCATGGCTGGGGCGAGGGTGGTGGCTTCCAGGGGGGAGACGGCGTCTCCACGGAAGTCCATGAGTTCGCGTACGTCAGCCCGCAGGGCATGGTTGAACGGCAGCAGGCAACGCGCGCAGATGAGGGTGACGATGGCTTCCACTTGGCTCTTGGCCTCCAGGGCCGTGCCGTGATGGATGACGCTCAGCACCCCACGCACTGGGGTGAGGCTGTCGAGACCGGCAATGGGTTGATCCACCTGCCAGGTCTTGCCCTCCGCCAGGCGACGCAGGTCGGCGAGGAGCACCGGAGCCAAGGGGGAGGCGGTCACTTCTTGGACTTGGGCTCAAAGGGAAGCCGATCCGCGCCCCCGGCGGAAGCGACCGCGACCGCCCCCTTGGCCTGGGCGGCCAATTGCTTGTCAAGAATGTCCTGAAGGTTTTCGGGAAGGGCTTCCCGGCTGAGCAGGTAGGTCTGCAGACCTTGAAAGATGTTGGCCACCACCATGTAGAGCAAGACCCCCGCCGGCAGGGGGAAAAACAGGAACATGGCCGTGATCATCAATGGGGTGATCCTGTTGGCGGTGGCCTGTTGGGGGTTGGGGGGCATTCCCATGCCGGACAGAATCTGGCTGACAAACAAGGTGGCGCCAAAGGCCGCCACCAAGATGGCCACATCCCAATTGATCACCCCATCGGTGACGAATCCGACCTGGCCCAGGGCCTTGATGAAGAGGAAACCGCTGCGGGCGGCCAAGCCTGGAATTTTGGCTTCCACCACCCCATCCCCGGGGCTGATGGCGTGAATGGTGCCGTCCGGATCCACGCTCACCACACCGTCCCCCTTGGTGACGCTCCAGGAGGGCTGGAAGGCCTCGCCGTTCTCGACGCCTTCTAGAAGGGAGGCAAAGCTGGAGCCATCCTTGCCATGGAGGGAGACGGTTTCGCTCTCACCCACCGCCAGCTTGTTGCCCTTCTCCAGGGTGCCGATGACGGGCACGTGCTGGGTGGCGCTGACGAAAATGGAATGGCTGGGGGTGTTGAAAGGCTTGACCTCCGCCGCGGCGGTTTGATCAGCCGGGAGCACCTTCACGTTGAAGGTGTAGGGAACATCCGCAAAGGGTGAGCCCCTCAGGGTGGCAAACAACGCAAATAGGATGGGCATCTGCACCAGCAGGGGCAGGCATCCGGCAAGCGGACTGCCAAATTCCTGCATCAGTTTGCCCAACTCCTCCTGTTGCTTCTGGGGGTTGTTGGCAAACTTGCTCTTGATTTCCGCCTGTCGCTGTTGCATGACCGGTTGGGCGATGCGCATGCGACGGGCGCTGCGGATGGATCCCGCGCTCAGGGGGAAGAGGGCCAGGCGGATCACCACCGTTAGGGCAATGATCGCCAGGCCATAGCTGGGCACCAACCCGTAGAAGAAATCCAGGATGGGCAGCAGCAGATTGTCGGAGATGTAGCCGATCACGGCGGGGGTTGAGGGGGGAGGAACCGTGGGTCAGTGTGCCTGATGGAGGCCACCAGGAGGAATGGCGTGTCGGCGGAGATCCGCCATTGAACGCCGATCAGACGCTCCAAGCCAGTCAGGAGGCGGCGGCATCCGGGTTGGCGAACCCCGTGGACACCTTGGCCACGGGCTTGACGACTGGACTGGCGCGGCGGCGCTCCTCGATGTAAGCCTCCAGCTCGCGGAACCGCGGCACGGAACGCATTTCCAACTTGGAGCCGTCGTTGAGCACGAGCACCATGTCGCCCCACGCCCCCAGGCCCCGGGGGGCGGAGCGCACCTCCCGGATTTGGCTGTAGACCACCTGGGTGCGATCGCGGCCCATCCAGCCCCCGTTCACTTCAATGCGGCGGCTGGTGATGCGGTAGCGGAGCCAGAGGGCCCGCACCAAGGCAGCCACCGCGAAGGGGAGGCCAATCAGGGTGAGTCCGAACAACAGATTGAGGATCAGATCGCCACGGGCGGGGCCCCCCTCGTAAAAAACGCTCTCCTGACTGCTGGCGCCACTTGCCACCGGTGCGTCCTGCGTGCTCATCCGCGCAACCCTGCCTTCCGCAACAACAGCAGACATTCTCCCAGCAGGTGGGACTCTTCCGCGTCGGCGCTTCCAGGCTTCAGGCTGAACACCAGCCAGCTGGGGCGCGAAGGAGCTGGAGCATGGCTGAGGAGCAAGCCATGGATCCTGCGGCGCAGGTGGTTGCGTCGAACGGACCGCTTGCTCACCTTGGAGCTGATGACCACGGCGCACCGCCACGGGCTGGAGATATGGACCAGGTCTTGACGTGGCAACAGGGAGCGATCCTCCGGGAGGACGCGCAGCGTGACCCAATCGCCGTGAAACCGTTTGCCCTGGCGATAGAGCCGTTCAAACACCTTGCTCCCCCGTAGGCGGTGCTTCTGGGGAAGCGCCACGGGTCAATGCGCCATCAAACGGCAAGCCGAGCTCGCCCGCGCCGGCGGCGAGCTCGGATTACCCGACGACCGGTGTGGGTACGCATGCGAACCCGAAATCCTGAAACCCGCTTCCTTTTGCGACTGGTGCCCTCCAGTGTGCGCCTGGTCATGTCCTTCTTTTTTTCAGCCTGTCACTGTACCAGCCAACCGGGCCCGGGGGTCGGGCTAGTTGGAGGTGTTGGGATCGATCTGGATCAGCCAGCTGCCGAGGTAGGTCGAGATGGGGATGTCGCCTGGCGCCTGGGCGAGGGCATTGAACTGATACATGCCGATGTTGAAGGGATTGAAGATGCGCATGTAGACGCCGATGGTCTGCTTATCAGACACGGGGGTTTCCGGAAAAATTTCGATGGTGCCCGCTTTGGCATTGACTTCGATCGTGGCTGGAATTTTCTCTTCACAACGGGTGCGCTTCAACATGCCACCCTCGCTCATCCGGCACAATTTCACCCGCTTGGGATCAATTTGACTGTCAAAACTCTTCGGCATGGAAACGGTCAACTTCAAGATGGCGGTCTTGCGATCTTTGGGCCGCAGGATCAGGTAGTAGTCGGAGAGCTTGAGCCGTTGGGTGTCGCTTTGAAAGAAGTACAACTTGCGGTAGTCCTTGCTGTTGTCCCAGCGGAACTCCATCAAGCCAGGGGTGCCCTGCGCCTGAACCGGTGGGGGGGAGGCCAGGGGCGATGCCGCCGAGGACAGGACAAGCGCCAACCCGGCCCCCAGGCCGAGAAGGGAGGGTCCCGTCAGGAACGGGCGAGGCCGGGCGGCGACGAACGGAGAGGGGGACGCAGTGGCGCCCAGGGGGGCGTCCGGGTGATTGGTCACGGAAAATGGCACCGGGTAAGGCCTTAAGGCCCATCCCAGAATTCTCAGCAGATCGCTGATCTCGCCCGCGAATCAGTGGTCGGCGGGGGAGGTGGCTGGAGGGTGGCCCGCCCGATCAGGACGCAGGCGGGAGGCCTCCCGCAGGTAGGGATGCACCAGGCAGTGGCCAGCCTCCAACCAGGCATGGGCCAGCAGGCGGATGCAGCGGGGCAAATCACCGGCCACCGCCATCTGCTGGCAGTCGAGCAATGCCACCTCGCTCCAGCCCAGTCGCCGTCGGGCGATGGCGGCCGGGAAGCAGGCATCCAGATCCGCCGTGACGGAAAACGTCACCGACAGCAGGCGGGATCCCTCCAGCTGGTTGGCGTCCACCAAGGCATCAATGAGTTCGCTCACCGCCTCCTCAATGGCCTCGCAGGTATTGGCCGTCGCCGTGGTGGCGCCGCGCAGGGCCCGCAATTCAAGGGCTGGGGTGGCCATCGTCAGTGCCAAGGATCAGGGACGGTGGAGCCAGAGCGGTTGTCCGCCCAGACCCACCTCCATGGTGCAAAGATCCACCAGGGCGCGCAGCAGGGAGCGGCCAGGGATCACCCCGGCGAAGCGCTTGGGTTGGCGGCCAAAGGTGACGGTTTTCGCCTGCTGGGGGTCGAGACCGGCGAGGTCGGCGGCCAGGCGCCGGGCCACCTCCTCATCTCCCAGGGCGTCCACCAGGCCTAGGGCCTGGGCCTGGGCGCCCGAGAACACCCGGCCATCGGCAAACTCGCGCACCCGCGCTTCGTTGAGACCGCGACCCGTGGCCACGGCCGCCACGAACTGGTTGTAACTCGAATCAATCAGCTCCTGCAGGAGCTGGCGCTCGGCGTCGGTCAGCCCCCGATCGGGCGAGAGGATGTCCTTGTAGAGGCCGCTTTTGACGATTTCGAAGCGCACCCCCAGCCGCTCCAACAGGCGCGAGAGGTCGTTGCCCCGCAAAATCACGCCGATCGAGCCAGTGATCGTGCCGGGATTGGCCACGATCTTGTCCGCCCCCATGGCCACGTACACCCCACCGGAGGCGGAGATGTTGCCAAAACTCGCCACCACCTTGCAGCCTTTCTCCCGCAGCCGGTTCAAGGCGGCAT
>JBKCVY010000198.1:0-3456 GCA_046317475.1 Cyanobacteriota bacterium
CCCAACGGCTGCGCGAGCTGCCGAAGGAGCCGGGTTGCTATTTAATGCGCGACAAGGAAGATCGCAGTCTTTATATTGGCAAGGCAAAGGTTCTGCGCAATCGCGTGCGCAGCTATTTTCAGGAGTCCCAGGGCCACAGCCCGCGTATCACACTGATGGTGCGCCAGATCTGTGACATCGAGGTCATCGTCACGGACAGTGATGCCGAGGCTTTAGCCCTGGAATCCAACCTGATCAAGCAAAATCAGCCCCATTTCAATATCCTCCTCAAGGACGACAAAAAATATCCCTACCTCTGCATCACCTGGAGCGAGCCCTACCCCCGCATTTTCATCACCCGGCAGCGGCGCCACCGCAGTCCCCTTGATCGCTTCTACGGACCCTATGTGGATGTGGGCCTGCTGCGCCGCACCCTCGCCCTCGTCAAGCGCGTCTTTCCCCTCCGCCAGCGGCCCCAACCCCTCTACCGCGATCGCACCTGCCTCAACCACGCCATTGGCCGCTGCCCCGGGGTCTGTCAGGAACGCATCAGTTCCGAGGACTACCACCGCACCCTGCAAAAAGTGGCGATGGTGTTCCAAGGCCGCAATGAGGAACTCCACAGCCTGCTGCGGTCCCAAATGGAGCGCCATGCCGAACGCCTCGATTTCGAGTCCGCCGCCCGCTTGCGCGACCAACTGCAGGGACTGGAAACCCTTACCGCCGATCAAAAAATGAGCGTGGGCGACGCCTCCATCTCCCGGGATGTGGTGGCCCTGGCGGCCAATGAACGGGTGGCCGCGGTGCAGCTGTTCCAAATGCGCGCCGGCAAGCTGGTGGGCCGCCTGGGCTTCATGGCCGATGTGCGGGACGAAGACCCTGGCTGGATCCTGCAACGGGTCATCGAGGAGCACTACAGCCAGGTGGAACCGGTGGAAATTCCTCCGGATGTGCTCCTGCAGCATCCCCTGCCCCAACAACAACTCATCCAGGACTGGCTCAGTGAACGGCGGGGCCGCAGGTTGCGCCTGAGCGTGCCCCAACGCCAGCAGAAAGCCGAGCTGATCGAGCTGGTCGTGCGCAACGCCACCTATGAGCTGGAGCGGGCCCAACGCCATGCCGAGCAACACCAGCTCGCCCTGGAGGATCTGGCCCAACTGCTCGACCTGCCCACCCCGCCCCGCCGCATCGAGGGCTTTGACATCAGCCACCTGCAGGGCAGTGACGCCGTCGCCTCCCAGGTGGTGTTCGTGGATGGCCTGCCCGCCAAGCAGCATTACCGCCGCGACCGGCTGCAAAGCACCAGCATTCGCGGCGGCCATTCCGATGATTTCATGGCCATGGCTGAAATCATGCGCCGTCGCTTTCGCCGCTGGGCCAAGGCCAAGGCGGAGGGCGCGGACCTCCTTCAGCTGCGCCGGGAGGCCAGCTCCGTGCTCCATGGGGAGGGCCTGCAGGATTGGCCGGATCTGGTGATGATCGACGGGGGCAAGGGCCAACTCTCCGCCGTGATGGAGGCCCTGCGGGAGCTCAATCTCCAGGAAGACCTGGTGGTGTGCTCCCTCGCCAAGGCCCGGGAGGAGGTGTTTCTCCCCGGCGCCAAGCATCCCCTGGACAGTGAGCCGGATCAATTGGGCGTAGCGCTCCTGCGGCGTTTGCGGGATGAGGCCCACCGCTTCGCCATCACCTACCACCGGCAGCAGCGGGGCGAGCGCCAGCGGCGCACCCGCCTGGGCGACATCCCCGGCCTCGGCCCGCGGCGGGTGAAGGACCTTCTGGCCCATTTCCATTCCGTCGACGCGATTCAGCTGGCCAGCCCCGAGCAAATCGCCACCGCCCCCGGCATCGGCCCCGCCCTGGCCCGCCAGGTTTGGGATTACTTTCACCCCCAGCGGGATGGAGAGGACGCCTGGGACAATCCCCTGGAGCTGGCCCGGTGAGGCCCCATGCGCCCCTGGGGTGGGTCCGTGCGCTGCCGCCCCTGTTGCTTGGCCTCCTCCTGGTGGTGGTCCTAGCCGTTCATTCCCTGGTCCGGCCTGGGAGCGCGCAGGCCGCGCCTGGCCTCTGCGTGGGCCCCGTGTGCGGCGATACGTTCAGCCGCTCCGAGCGCTATCCCTGGCAACTGCGCATGCGCGTGCAGGATCAGGCGGGCCACCGGGAACGGCTGCTGGTGGATTGCCGGGATGGCGCCATCAGTCCCCAGGAGGGTTCGGTGGAGCGGGGCTACGCCGCCGCTTTGGGGCGGCGGGCTTGCCGCATGGCTCCCCTTTCGGCCCCCAACCCGCCCCGACGGGACGCAGGGTAGCCGCTTCCACAAGCCTTTGCCCCCGGCCCGCGCCGACGACCTTCTGCCTAAAACCGGCGGCGGGGGGTTTCCTGGAAATGGCTGCCACCACCGGCACCCTCCCCACCGCGAGACAGGATCCACAGGTTGCGTCCCTGCCGTCGCGCCAGCAGTCCCCCCCGCTCCACCACCGGGCCGCCAGGGCGAGCCCCCATCAAATGGGTGACCTCCGCGGTGGTGAGCGGTGCCGCGGTGCGTAGGGCGAGATCCACCAACTCCAGCCGCTGCCGCAGGGAAGACACCTCCACGGCCGTCGATGCCTCCTCGCCGCTCCACCGCCAGGCCGCGCCCTCGCCGTCCCCAGCGAGCTGGCGCAACAAGCCCATGCCGATCAGGGCGAGCGCCTGTTCCGCCTTGATGTCGGCCCAGCCGGCGGCGGCTTCACTCTCCAGGGAGGGAGCATCCACCAAATGGGGCGTGGTTTCTCTTCCCATGGCGTGGGGCGCGACGTGGGCGGACAGTAACGATTCGTCGCCTTTCGGCAAGGGGGGGCGGGCAGGTCGGAGGACCTCTACCGCCCCTCGCCACCGTAAGATCCAGTCCGTTTCAGTTTTGCACCTCCACCGGAGTGCGCAGCCAGGTCCCGCGTCTGGCACGTGCGCCCCATGGATGGATCCCTGCCCGCTGGCTCCGGGGCCTATCCCCATCTCCTCGCGGCACCCCCCACACGAGGTCAATTCACCCTTTGGGTCCTCCCCCAACCCCGGGCCACTGGGCCCTGTTCGCCCTAGTTCGCCGCCGATGACGCCATGACCCTGGAGCAGTGATCGATCCCCCTTCTCGCCAAAACCGCTCCTTCGGCGCCGCCATTCAGCAGAACGCTGAAGACAGGGCCATCCGTCGGCGTCGCGAGGCCCTCCAGTTGGGTCGGACTCCGATCACCGGCACGGACATCAGCGGAGAGGAGAGCGGCGCCAGCTGCGTGATCACCACCGACAGCGAGGGGCATCGCCTGCGGGGCCACAGCCATGTGCAGTCGATCGAACTGCGCACCTACGTTTACCTCGATTCCCTCCAACCCCAGCTGGCCGCCTACATGGGCACGGTCAGCCAGGGCTTCCTGCCCATTCCAGGGGATGCCTGTCTCTGGTTGGAGGTCTCCCCGGGCATGGCCGTGCACCGGGTCACCGACA
>JBKCVY010000199.1:0-2373 GCA_046317475.1 Cyanobacteriota bacterium
GGATGGCGGCATGGTGACCATTGCCAGCCATGACGGCCAGGCGGCGGAGGAAGCGCAGCGGATGATTGAGGGACTGACCCGGCGGGTGAGCGAAGGGGAGGTGTTCTCCGGTGCCGTCACTCGGGTGATTCCGATCGGGGCCTTCGTGGAGATCCTCCCCGGCAAGGAGGGCATGATCCACATCTCCCAGCTGTCCGAAGCCCGGGTGGAGAAAGTGGAAGATGTGGTCAATGTGGGTGATCACGTCACCGTACGTGTGCGGGAAATCGACAACCGCGGCCGCATCAACCTCACCCTTCGGGGAGTCCCCCAGCAAGAACCGCTTCCCGTTTAGTTCCGCCATTGGGTCCAAGGCCAGCCAAGGAGATTGCCAAACGCCGTCCCCTTGCGCTGGCCATGGACATCAGTGATGGTTGCTATTTTTTTCTGAGCGCTGCGCTTTCCGTTTTGATGGCTCAATCCAAGGGATTGTTTTGGTTTGTCACGACACGCCCAGCCCAGCGATCCCTGCCGGTTTGGCTGGGCTGCTTTTTCATCCTGGGTTGTTTCGCATCTTCGAACCACCTGGCCCGGGCCGTCGGGGACATCGCCAAACCCACCGGTCCAGGCCAAAGTTCTTTGTGGATTGCCGCCGCCGCGGGATTCCTAAAGCCGTTCGATCCGGTGGCCACCGCACGCCTGCGCACGGGTGAGATGGTTGAGGCGATCAAAGCCACCCGTCGGCAGGGGCCAGCCAGTGCCTCGCCCGACCTCATCCAGCCCGCGCTTCTCATCCAAGCTGGATTGCGCATCCTTCTCCCCCCCGACCAACGTCAGGGCCTTGCCCTCCCCGGTGAACCTGGTCCGAAGGATTCCAAGCCATTGGTCAGCGCTCAGAACACCTGGACAGCGGTGTACCAATCCGGCCGCCCCGCCAATCGCCAAGAGAGGGCGGAAGCCCATCGGGCCATCTTGAAGGGTTCGGAGCTGTTGGAAACGGCAGGCTATCGGGAGGCAGCCCGGGTGCTGCGGGATTGGATCCGCAAGACCCCTTGACAAGCCCCCCCCGCCACCGCGGCCCCCCCCCCGACCAGCCCCGCATGCCACCCCAGGGCCGACTAAAGGACAAACGTCGGATCGATCCCAACCATGGCCGCTGCGGCCCGCTCGCAAAGAAGGCCGTGGGCAGGGCCATGGCTGGCGATCAAGCACCCCGCCTGCAGGCAAAGGCCGCTGTTGTAGGAGAGCGCACGCCCGTCGGCGTGGCAGAACGCGCCTCCGGCGGCCAGCAGCACGGCCTCGGGGGCAGCCATGTCCCAATCCTTTGGAGCGCGGCGCCCCGACAAGGAAATGTAGACATCCGCCTCACCCCGCAACAGGGTGGCCACCTTCCTACCCACACTGCCCATGGAGCGATTGGGGCCGATCCCGAGGGCGTGCACCAGGGCCTCCAGCCGCTGATCACGATGGTTGCGGCTGGCCACCAACACCAACTGATGGGCTTCCGTCCGCAGGCTCAGTCGCGGTGGAACGCAGGCGCCATCGGGGCTCTCACACCAGGCCATGCCTGATGGCGAGCCACCCGCCGTCGCGGGGGGGAGCAGGCCAATCCACAATTCGCCCGGCTCCGGCAGCAGGATCAGGCCAAGCACGGGCCGGTGGCCGCGCAGCAGGGCCAAATGCACGGCGTACTCGCCGGTGCCCGCCAAAAAATCCCGGGTGCCATCGAGGGGATCCAGCACCCACAGCCAATCGGAGGCGATGGGCTGGCCACTGGCGAGCCAGTCCTTGGCGGTCTCCTCACTGAGCACGGTCCAGGGGGCCTGGGGAAAAGCGCTGGCCAATCCGTCCAGCAGCCAGCGGTTAACCGCCAAATCCGCCGCCGATACGGGCCCCTCACCACCCTCCTCCACCGTGAGGGCCCGGGCAAAACCATGGGGAGGCTGCTCACCACGGGCATAGGCCCGCAGGATCGCGGAGGCTCCCCAAGCCAACGGCCGCAAGGCCTCCAGTAGCGCCATGCCCTCGATCCCCTCCGGCAGGGGCACATCCGATGGCCAGGAGGGTGGGGACGTCGGGGACGCCATGGAGGCCATCATGGAAGGGAAGGCCCATTGTGCAGCAATCCGGAGGAGCAGCCGTTTTGGAGTTGGCAGAACCCGCCCCCGGTGTGCTTTATCTAGTGGGCACGCCCATCGGCAACCTGGAGGATCTTTCCCCCCGGGCCCTGCGCGTCATCGCCGGGGTGGATCACCTGGCCTGCGAGGACACCCGCCGTGGGGGCCTGCTGCTGCGGGCACTGGGCGTGCGGCGCTCCCTGATCAGCTTTCACCAGCACAATCAGACCAGCCGCTTGCCCCACCTGTTGGGGCGGTTGGCCGAGGGGGAGTCGGT
>JBKCVY010000200.1:0-11643 GCA_046317475.1 Cyanobacteriota bacterium
GCCCGGCGTCGCTATTGGGAGCAAGAGCCGCCCCGCGGCTGGCGACGGCTGGTGCCGGAGGGACTGCGGCAGCCTCCCCGGGATTGGGATGACACCGTCGCCCAGCTGCTGCTGGAACGCTGGCTGGGCCACACCCTCACAAGGCCGCCCGCACAATGAAGGCATAGTCTCCACCCGCCTCCAGTTGATAATCGGCCCGCAGCAGGAAGCGGAGCAGCGCGTCTTGAATCAGGGCGCGGCCCAGGGAGGGCTCAATGACCAATTCGCCGCGATCAAACGCCCAGCAGAACGTCCATTGAAAGCTGCCCGCGGTCACCTCTCCCTCCAGTCGGCAAGGTTGGAAACTCTGCCGCAACACACGCAGCTGAGCGGTGGTGGAGGGCAGGCGGCTCAATGGAAGACAGCGGGGTGAACGGGGGGCACGCGCACCCTTCAGGATGCCTCAGGCAAAATCCGAAAACTGTTCAGGTGGTTGCCAGCGCGGCCCATCCCCTGGGCACGAATCAGGTCGACGCCACGGATCACTTCCGCGAGCACCTGCTCGAGAATCGCCCGTTCCCCGCTGGAAAAGGGACCCAGCACATGGCCCACAGTGCGCGTCCGGCGCTCGCCGGGATCTCCGGCCGGGGCGCCGATGCCAATGCGCAATCGGGCAAAGTCCTGGGTTCCCAGATGTTGGATGAGGCTGCGCAGGCCGTTGTGCCCGCCAGCGCTGCCGGAGGCCCGCAGGCGCAGCCGCCCGAGCGGGAGATCCATGTCATCCACAATCACCAGGAGTTGGTCTGCCCGCAGGCCAAACCAATCCAAGGTGGCGCGCACGGCTCGGCCACTCTCATTCATGAAGGTTTCGGGCAGGAGGAGCCGCAGGCGATTGGTGCCCACACCCACCTCGGCGAGCCGTCCGTGCAGCTTGGCCTGAGAACGAAATGGCTGGCCCGCCGCGGCGGCGAGCTGTTCCAAGGCCAAGAACCCCACGTTGTGGCGTGTCGTGCTGTAGCGGGGGCCGGGATTGCCGAGCCCCACCAATAATTGAAGATCCACGTCTCCAGGGCCCTCTCAGGTGGAGGGGGTGCTGGAAGGTGCGGCAACTGCGTCTTCCGTCGTCGCTGGGGGGATGGGGGTGGCGTCCAGCCCTGTGGCGGCGGTGCTCGCCGCCGAGGCGCCGGGAGCCAGGGCCTCCGGCATCGCCTGGGCGGACGGGAGGACAGTGGCGCTCTCCTCGGTGCGCAGGGCGGATCGGAATTCCTGCTCAAATTCCTGGGAGGCCGTTTGGAACCCCCGCAGGGTGCGGCCAAGGGTTTTGCCCATCTCCGGCAGGCGCTTGGGCCCGAAAACAAGCAATGCGATAGCCGCGATGACGGCCATCTCTGGCAGGCCAATACCGAAGATGTTCATCCGGAAGTGGTGAAAAGGATGGAATTCAGGCGGCGCTGTTCCAATTCACGTTGATCCCCTCCAACAAGAGCGACTTGTTGTAGAGCTGCAGGATCACCAGCAGAAAGACAAGGAAGAGCAGCATGAAGATGCCCATCACCGGGGTGGTGCCCCAGCCGGGAACCACCTTGCCGTACTCGGAATTCAATGGACGCAGGATGTCTCCCAGACGGGTGCGTTGGGCCATGGCGGCGCGATCCTCTCGGACGGGTCAGCGTGCTGGCTACTGTAAGGGGAACGGCCGCCCCCCCACGTGGGGCTGTGGCGAGTTGTGACGCTGGCGCGGCCTTCACGCCCCTTCCTCGCTTCTCCATCCCCCGATCTCCACCGCGCGACCCCCCATGGATTCCTCCCTCGCCACCACCTCTCCCGCCTTCTCGGTGGCCTTGACGGTTTTGGTGGTGTTGCTGGCGCTCACCGGATTCGGGGTCTACCAGGCTTTTGGGCCACCATCGAAGGGGCTCACCGATCCATTTGACGACCACGACGATTGATCCGCAGGTGCCAAAAACTGAGGCTCCACGGGGGAAGAGCAGCTGTTGTTTGCTCCTGGTTCCCAACCTCAATCGCATCCCCACCACCATCCCCGTCCGGCTGCCCCGTGCCACCAGCCAGGGGGTTATGCAGGCCGTCGAGTGGGCCTAGAACTCGCCAATCGGGTCCCACGACCAGCCGACGGCGGCAGGGTCCGAGGTTGTGCACGGTGAGGACCACCTCCCCCGGTTGGCCCGCCAGCCGCTCCAGGCCAACCACCTGCACATCCGCCTCCTGGCTCGGGAGCATGGGCTCCGCATCGGGGCCCGGAAACGATTGGGGCCGAAGCCAGAGGGGCTCCCGGAAACGGCAAGCCTCGTGCGGCACGGCGGACGCTCGCCACCCCCCCACGGCCGGGAGGAGGGCAAGGCGCATCCGCTGAAGCCCGTTGTCCGCTCCGGGGTCGGGCCAGGTGGGCGCCCGCAGCAGGGAAACCCCAAGATCCTCCGCTCCGGCGGATACCCCCTGGGGCCCATCCAGCAACAGCGCCAGGCCATCGCCCGCCGCTCCGTGCACGGAGGCCAGCCAGCTGACGGTGGCCACCTCCCACCGCGCCCGCTCCCGCGGGGTGCGGGGCACGGTGGGCCGCTCGATCACCCCCGCCGGAGTGTCGGCCGCCCAGCGGCAGGCGGGAGTCGCTAAGGGAACCGAGAGACGCAGCAGCTCGTGGCGCTGCCGCCAGTCGACACGCAGCACCAGCTCAAACCAGGGGCTGCCCGCCAGGAGCCGGCCATCCAGCCGCACGGGGCTCCCGCCGCAGCGCCCGCGCCACGCCATCTGGACGCAGAGGGGGCCCTGCTCCACCCACTGGGGCTCCCCCTCCCAGTCCCATGGCAGGGGATGGTCGGCATAGTCCGCCGCCACGTCCCAGGCATCCCAAAATTCGCCGCCATCGCCATACCGGCACCAGCGCAGGGGGCCGGCCAACCACTGGCGCCCCCCCCCATCCCACAGCTCCTCAACCCCCATGGGACCAAGGGTCACCGCCACCAGGCCATTGGCGACGCGCCAAGCCAAGGCCCCGTCCCGCCGCGGGAGGCGCCGCACCGTCACCGGGTGCGCCGTGGCCCCGGCCGGGGCTGACCTGGCGGAGCCGCGGGGTTGGCGCTGGAGACCCAGGACCGCCAGCCCATCCAGGCCAGGCAGTTGCACCCATTCGCCTCCTCCGGCGGCCCTCTGGCCCGGCAGGGGCACGGTCTGAAGGTGCCAGGGCCCCTCCGGCAGGCGCAGCGTTTGGGGCCGCGGAGGAAGGCAACGGGGCTGCCAAGCCACCCAGCTGTCGCCATCGGCCGCTGGAGCGCCCAGCCATTGGCCCAGCGCCCGATCCCGCTGGCGCCGGGCCCGCCGGCGCGCCTGGCGCCAGACGGGCTCGGCCTGAGCGAACACCTCCGGTATGGAGGTGCCCGGAAGGAGGTCATGGAATTGTTGGAACAGCAGGGGACGCCAGTCCGGCGCGGCATCGGCCGCCGCGCCGAACCCGTCGGCGCTGGAGGCGGCCTGGAGGGCCAGGGCGGTCTCCGCCTCGCGCAGGAGACGCTCCAGGGTGCGGTTGTGGCGTTTCTGATCCGGACGACTGGTGGCGCAACCACGGTGCAGTTCCAGATACAGCTCATCACGCCACACCGGCAGGGTGGGGGCCAGGGGAGCCAGGCGGTCCAAATGGGAGCGGACCGTGCCGAACGCCCGGGGCGCCGTGCCCTCCCGCCCCTGCCACAGGGCCAACTGCTCCAGCATCTCCAGGGTGGGGCCGCCCCCGTGGTCACCCACCCCCGGCAACCAAAGCGCCTCCGCCACGCCCGTCGCCCCCTGCCACGCCAGTCGATGGCGCTCCATCGCGAGCGGGTCGGCGTCCGTGCCGATCGGCGCGGTCATCAGGGCCAGCACCTCGGCGCCGCAGCGCCCACGCCAGCGAAAGAGCCGGTGTGGGAAGGGGTGCCCCCCATTCCAGGCCAGCTTGTGCGTGCAGAACCAGCGCACGCCGGTGGCGGCCGCCACCGGCGGCACCCCCAGGCTGAAGCCAAAGCTGTCGGGCAGCCAGGCCAGGGCATGGCTCCACTCCGGGAAGGCCCGCCGGCTGTACCACTGGCCCTCCTGAAACTGGCGCAGCAGCGAGGGTGTGGCGAGCAACACGCAATCACACTCCACCCAGGGGCCGTTGAGGGGTTCCCAGCGGCCCACGCGCATCGCCTCGCGCATGGCTTGATGCAGGGCGGGGTGGTGACGCTTCAGCCAGGCATAAAGGGCGGGCGTGGAGTGGCCAAAGTGCAGGTCGGCATGGCGCTCCATCAAGGCCAGCACGGAGCGAAAGGTGCGCACCGCCGCCACCCAAGTGTCAGCCACGGGCCACAGCCAGGCCAGATCGAGGTGGGCATGGCCCAGCACCGTCCAGCGCCCCCCCGTCAGCCCCTCCGCCACCGGTTCGGGGGCCCCTTGCCACAGGGCCCGCAACTGGTTCACCGTCGGGGCCAGGAGTCCATGGGGATCGGCGGGGTCGAGCGGTTCCAGCTCCAGCCGGCTGAACACGAGAGCTCCGTCGTCATGCAAGGGACTGCGCAGGCGCAGCTCCACCTCCCACGGGCCCTCCGCCCACCACCGCGGCGGCAGGGGCCAGCGACAGCCGTTGTCAAACAGGTCGCCCTCGTGCACCCGCACCCCCCGCACCCACACCTCCGCCGCCTCCGCCCACCAGCGAAGCGCCAGACGGGCCTGACCCACGGGCGGGCCATAGGGGAGCCAGGCCTCGGGGGGGGGCCAAGGCCAGCCGCAGGACGCACCATTGGCCGCCCCGCGGCCACGCGATCAGGCCGCGCGCCACCCAGTCGGGACGGCACCGGGCGGCCCAGGGATGGCCCACGGCGGCCGCCAACGCGCCCCCTGGCGCGACCCGCCACCAGAGGGGCTGCAGATCTTGGGGGCTCAGCGCGGCGGAGTCCAGATGGGCGGGCATCGGCGTCGGGGGAAGGGGGACAGCGGGGGGAGCGGGGGGAGCGGAAACATTTCAATCCCAACAGGAACGGCCCCCCGTGGGGGCCTGTCGCCATGGAAGGCCGGGCGGGCCCCATAGGATGATGCGGCCGCTTCGGGGATGCCCGTTTCGACGCGCCTTCCTCCCCAGTCAACCTCCCCTGTCACACGCCGGAGAGCCCATGCTCGCCCTCAAGATCTCGGTTTATTCAGTTGTTTTCTTTTTTATTGGCATTTTCGTCTTCGGCTTCCTGGCCAGCGATCCGAGCCGCACCCCCAGCCGCAAAGATTTGGAGGAATGAGACCGATCCGTCCGCACGTCTAGCCCTTCCCGCCGGCTTCCGCCAGCGTTTTTGAGGCTCCATTCCGCCCGTTCCCGCCTTCCGAGTGGAGAAGCGGCCGTGTTGTCCCGCCGGAAGGTCGATCCCATGGCAAGATCACACCCACTTTGCTGAGGCGGGCTGCAGGTGGTGCCCCATCGCCAGTCCCCGGGCCCCTCTCCAAAGGAGCGCGTCAGGATTCCCGCCGGACTCGCCCTCGTCCTGGTGGGTGGTGTCTTGTGGGCCGAACAACCTGCCGCACGGGCCATCCCGGTGGAGGCGCAGTCGCGCCTCCCCGACAGCGCCCTAGGGCCTCCCATCACCCTGGCCGAATTGCCCCTGCAAGGCGCGGCTGATTCCGGCCCAGAAGGTTTAGGGCCAGGTCCAGGGCCAGCGGCCACGTCCTCCACGGAAGCTCAGGCGCCGGTCGAACCGTTGGCGACCGCGGGGGCCGTGGGGCCTCCGCTCACCGTGCAGCTCCCCCCCCTGCCCGATCCCGCGCCCCGTACGCCATCCCTCCCGCCCCCGGACGCCTCCGACACGGCCGACGCCCCTGGCGACCTTTCGTTCCCCGCCGCTGGTGGGCCCACGTCCCCGGCCGTTGGCGGGCCGGCGGCTCCGTTGGCGCCCCTGCCCTCGTCCGCGACCCCGCCGCCCGCCAGGGAAGCCATCCCCCTGGAACTGGAGCTGATCAGCAACCAGCAGGAGTACGACGCCCGACTGGAGCGTTACGTGAGTACTGGAAACGTCACCGCCAAGCTGGCGGGCGGGCGCGTGCAGGCCGACCGAATCGAATTCGATCCCGTCACCCGAACGTTGTTCGCCGTCGGTCGTGTGCGCTTCCAGCGGGGGCAGCAGTTTTTCCAAGCCAGCCGCCTGCGCTACGGCCTGCTGGAGGGCAACGGCGAAATGGAGGACGTCTACGGCGTGCTCGACCTCGATGGCAGCGCCCAGGATCTGGATCTGGCCATGCCGCCCTCCGCGCCCCTGCCCGCCCCCGAGCCCTTCAGCTGCCCCCCATCCCTGCCCCCCATCCCGGATTGGCATCCCTATCCGTGGTCGGTGACCGCCTGGGGTGGCACGATGACCACCGCCAACTTCGGTGACGCTTTCTTTTTCAATGGCCGTCCCAGGCCCGAGGGCCTGGCGGGGCTAGGCGTGCAGCGTCGCCTCCTTGATGGGGGCCCCCTCTCCATTGAGCTGGACGCCAACCTCGTGGGCCACCAAGCGGCCCGTCAGGGGGGTGGTCCCTACAACCAGGCGGTGCCGTTCGCCAAAACCCCTTCCCAGACGTTTGGAGAAGCCACCTTGGGCATCGGCGCGCGCCTCTGGCTCAGGCCCTGGCTCAACGTCTTCTTCGAGGAGGGGGTGAGTCTGCTCAGCGAGCCCAGCAACTGGGAAAAAACGGAACGGGAGAATTACGCCACCTTCCTCAATTACCTGGCCTTCGAAGTGGAGGGCCTGGTGACTCCGGACTGGTCGATCGTGGGACGCATCCACCATCGCTCTGGCGCGTTTGGCGTGTACAGCGGTGTGCGCGAGGGGAGCAACGGTTATCTACTGGGGGTGCGGCATCGTTTTGGCCGGGCCCCCGCGCCCCGTTCCGCGCCACCCATGCCCGCGCCCCAGGGATGCCCCGGCGCGCCTCCGCCGGACAGCAGGCCCCAGGACGACCTCGCCAGCCAACTGGAGGCGGTGACCATGGGTGCCGAGCAACGGCCGGCCCCAGCCCCGTCTCCAGCGCCGCCCCCGGAACCGGCCCAACCTCCGGCGGGAGGCACCGTGTGGAGCCGCGCCCGCGAAGCCGAACGGCTCCGCGCCGCGGCCATCGCCAAGGTGGAGCAACAGGTGCGGGAGGTGAGCTTCCAGCAAAGCCTGACGGCGGAGCGCCGCTATGGCTTCCCGAGCCAATTCACGGTGACCAGCACCGAAACGGATTACGGCGGCGTGCGACCGACCCAACTCAATCCGCTCACCGCCAAAGACAAGCGTGCCCTGGTGCAGGGCACCATCAGCCGCTGGCGCCTGCAGGCCAGCCGCATTGTCATCACGCCCTCCACCTTCTCCGGGGAGCGGGTGGCCTTCAGCAACGATCCCTTCACCCCGGCCCAATCCTGGATGGATTCCGAACAGGTGGTGGGCACCCTTCTGGCCAATGGCGACACGGAGATCAAGGCCAAGCGCAACGCGGTGGTGCTGGATGAGCGCCTGCGCATCCCGGCCAATCGCCAGACCGTGATCAAAAAGAAACAGGAAGAGGTGGAAAACCCCTGGGTGTTCGGGGTGGATCGGGAAGACCGGGATGGGGTGTTCGTTGGCTACAACGCGCGCCTGCGCTTCGGCGAGAACGGACAACTGACCCTGCAGCCCCAAGTCATGGTGGAGCGGGCGATTGACGGCACAACGGACAGCTATCCCTATCCCTGGCAATCGGCGGGCTCTGACGCCGAGAAGCAACCCGCCACCACGGGCGACGATTTCGGCTTGCTGGCCCGCCTGCAAACCAAGCTGCTGGGCTTTGACACCAACGCCCGGGCGGACATCTCCACCTTCAACCCGGACAACATCGCCAATGGCACCCGCGGCCTGGCGGAATTGAGCCGCGAACTGCGGCTGCCCTGGCTGGGCAGCACCGACCTGCGCCTGTTTGGCGCCTACCGGTTCCGGACGTGGAATGGCACCCTGGGCGAACAGGATGTGTATTCCGCCTTCGGGGGCTTCCTGGAGCGGAAGGCCAGCCTGCCCAACTGGGGCCGTCTCAGCAGCAATTACCTCTGGCGGGTGGGCGCGGGCAACTACCAAAGCGATGAATTCGACACCAACAACCTCGCCACCCTCTGGCGCGCCAATGCCATCGGCTCCCTCAACCTTTCCTATCCCCTCTGGACAGGCAAGGCCGCGCCTCCCACGCCCCAGCAGGGCTTCGCCAACACCAGTCAGCCCGTGGTGCCCGGCTTGAGCCTGAATGCCAACGTGCAGGGAACCTTGGCGTACTACGGCGACGGCACAAACCAGAACACCGTGAGCCTCTCAGGGGGGCCGACCCTCACCCTGGGGCACTTTGTCAAACCCTTCCTCGACTACACCCAGCTCTCCCTCACCGGCGGCGGCACCCTGCGCCAGGGACAAAGCCCCTTTGGCTTCGACCGCGCCGTGGATTTGGGCACCCTCGGCGTCGGGCTCACCCAACAGATCGTCGGCCCCCTGGTATTCAACGGCGGCGTGGGCTTCAACGTGGATCCCGGATCCGAGAACTATGGCGAAATCACCGGGTCCTACATCGAGCTGCGCTGGCAGCGCCGCTCCTACGATATTGGCGTGTTTTACAGCCCCTATGACGGACTCGGGGGGATCCGGGTGCGGCTGAACGATTTCAATTTCAAGGGGCCGGGGGTGCCCTTCGTGCCCATCACCCCCAGCCAGCAACTGCTGCAGCGGCCCTTCTAACGCGGAAAGCCCCCCATGTAGGGAAGACGGGCCGCCGTGGCGGCCAGGGCCTCCCCGTTGGCCAGGAGCTGGCTTGTGGCATCCCAGTGGCCCGTGAGCAGCATGTGGTGGGGCCCGGGGTCGAGGTGGACGGGCCACCGGTTGACGCCCACCGCCTCGCTCTCCAGCTCCACCTGCAGGGCCTCCAAATCCAGCTC
Source organism: Cyanobacteriota bacterium (assembly GCA_046317475.1). GTDB lineage: Bacteria > Cyanobacteriota > Cyanobacteriia > PCC-6307 > Cyanobiaceae > Cyanobium. The sequence goes on from JBKCVY010000200.1 coordinate 8,897, forward strand.
CAGGATGGAGTGGGGATCGGCGGCGACGGCCCGCTGGATGGCCTCCACCACATCAGCGCTGGCCGAAAGGCAGGGAAGGCCCAGGGCCAGGCAATTGCCGAAGAAAATTTCCGCGAAGCTTTCGCCAATCACCGCCCGGATGCCCCAGCGCATCAAGGCTTGGGGGGCATGTTCGCGGCTGGAGCCACAGCCGAAGTTGCGGTTCACCACCAACACGGAGGCCCCCTGGTGCTCGGGACGATCAAAGGGGTGGGGACCCTCGGGATGGCCGCCGCGCTCGGCCCGATCATCCGCGAAGGCCCCACGGGCCAGCCCCTCAAAGGTGACGCATTTCAGGAAGCGGGCCGGAATGATCCGGTCGGTGTCGATGTCGGAGCCCAGCAGGGCCACCCCCCGGCCGCGATGGCGACGCACGGGGCCACTCGGGAACGGGAGAGGATCGGGGGGGAGGGAGGCCATGGGGACGGCGCGACGGAGGTGGGGCGGCAAGAACGGAGTTCCAGGGAAGCGGAGCCCTCAGGGAGAAGCGGCCGACTCGGATAGGAGCGGGCGCACATCGGTGACATGGCCGCTCACCGCCGCGGCGGCCACCATCGCCGGGCTCATCAGCAGGGTGCGGCCGGTGGCCGACCCCTGACGGCCCTTGAAATTGCGGTTGGAGGAACTGGCGCTGATCTGCCGGCCCTCCAGCCGGTCGGGGTTCATGGCCAAGCACATCGAACACCCTGGTTCCCGCCATTCGAAGCCGGCGGCGCGGAACACCGCATCCAGCCCCTCCGCCTCCGCCGCGACCGCCACCTGCTCAGAGCCCGGCACCACAAATGCTTTGAGCCCCGGGGCCACATGGCGGCCCCGGGCCACCGCCGCCGCGGCGCGCAGATCGCTGAGGCGCCCGTTGGTGCAACTGCCGATGAAACAGACATCCACCGGCAGCCCAGCGATGGGCTGTCCGGGGGTGAGATCCATGTAGCGGTAGGCCTCCTCAGCCAGCGGACGCTCCTCCGTGGCCAGCTGGTCTGGCGTCGGTACGGGCTCATCCACGCCGATGCCCTGGCCCGGCGTGATGCCCCAGGTGACGGTGGGGGCGATGGCGGTGGCATCAAAGCGCGCCTCGTCGTCAAACACCGCGTCGGGGTCGCTGGCGAGGGAGCGCCACCAGGCGACGGCCCGCTCCCAGGCCTCGCCCGTGGGAGCGTAGGGCCGTCCCCGCAGGTAGGCGAAGGTGGTGGCGTCAGGATTGCAGTAGCCCACCCGGGCGCCGCCCTCGATGGCCATGTTGCAGAGGGTCATGCGCTCCTCCATGGAGAGGGCCGCGATGGCGGGGCCGGCGAACTCGTAGGCATGGCCCACACCACCCTTCACCCCCAGCTCGCGGATGATGTGGAGGATCAAATCCTTGGCGTAGACGCCCTGTTGGAGGGTGCCGTCCACCCAGACGCGCCGCACCTTGAGCTTGTCCATCGCCAGACTCTGGCTGGCCAGCACATCCCGCACCTGGCTGGTGCCGATGCCAAAGGCAATGGCGCCAAAAGCCCCGTGGGTGGAGGTGTGGGAATCCCCGCAGGCCACGGTCATGCCCGGTTGGGTGAGACCCAGCTCGGGGGCGATCACGTGCACGATGCCCTGACGACCACTGCCGATGCCGTGGAGGGGGATGCCATGGGCGGCGCAATTGGCCTCCAGGGTGACCAACATCTCCTCCGCCAAGGGATCGGCAAAGGGCCGGGCCTGGGATGTGGTGGGGACAATGTGATCCACCGTGGCCACCGTGCGCTCCGGGTGGCGCACCGCCAGGCCCAAGTCCTTCAACGCCGCGAAGGCCTGGGGGCTGGTGACCTCATGGATCAGATGGAGGCCGATGAAGAGCTGGGCCGTGCCGCTGGGCAAATCGGCCACCCGATGGAGGTCCCAGACCTTGTCGTAGAGAGTGCCGGCGCTCACGGGAGATCCCGAAGGGACGACCCCCTACCGTAGTGGGCGGAGGGGGTCAGCTGGCCAGGATCACCGCCACGATGGCGGAGACGCCCAGCACCACGGCGGCGAGCACCAACCCCGCCGCCACGTTGCCGCCGCGGATTTCGGCCCGATAGTCAATCGGGGACAGGCGGTCGAACAAGAGCGTGCCCCCGTAGACCAACAGCACCCCTACAACCGTCCAGCCCAGGGTCTGCAGCAACTGGAACAGGATTTTCCCCACAGGGATGACTTCTGCCCCAAGTCTTCCCAATCTAAGCTGGGGCCCGTTCCGGCACGATCCCGCGATGGCCCTGGATCCCGGGCTGGGACCAGATCTTCGGCAGGGTCCCGTTCCTCTTCAGAGCCGGGCCAGCGGTGCCGAGGTGGCGCGCTGGCCCAGGCTCGTCCCGCTGCTGCCCATCGTGCCCCTGCTGCTGGCCGCCCTGTCGGCGTTGGAGGCGCCCCACCGCCAAACCCTGCTGCTGCTGGACGGGACACCCGTCGTCAGTCAGCCATTTTGGCTGGAGTCCAGCTGGCGGGGCAGCCCCCGCCTGGAGCTGACCACGGCCGTGCCGCCGAACAGCTCCGCCCTGGTCCGCGTCGACCTGCTCAACGCCGAGGGGCGCGCCGTGCTGTCGCTCCACAAGGACGCCTGGCGGGAGCGCCAAACCTGGGTTGAGGAGGGCGTCTCCGGCACCGAGGAGGAGGCCGATGTGGGGGTGCCCCTGGACCTGAGGCCCGCCCGGGGGGGAACGTTCCGGCTGCGGGTGGCGCGGGAGGAGGGGCTCGAC
>JBKCVY010000201.1:0-3495 GCA_046317475.1 Cyanobacteriota bacterium
GCCCATGCACCAGGCTGCTCAGCGGGTCAATGCCCAGCATGGAGAGATGCACGCTTTGAAACTGGCGCGTTTGGGCCTCGAAGGCGGCCCTGTTGCGCAGCAGTCCCCAAAACCAGGCGCCACCCGCCACCAGCGCGAACAGGCTGAGGCCGCAGATGACCTGCCGCTGAATGCGCCTCTGCCGTCGCTCCAGGCGATCGCGGTCGGCGAGACTCGCTTCGATGAAGCGCCGCAGCTCGGGGGAGATCTGCCGTGGTCGCTCCTGCAGCCAGCTTTGGGCCCGGGCGAGCTTCTGGCCGGTGAGCAGATTGGAGGATTGTTCCGTGCTCGGGGCCTCCAGCCATTCGCGCAGGTCTGGCTCCAGGTGCTGGGTTCCCATCAGAAAATCACGGGCGTCATCAAGCCATTGCCGCAGCAATGGCCATTTGCGCAGCAGGGCCTCATGGGCCACTTCCACCCAACGCTCCTGGCCCCTCTGCTCCACCTTGAGCAGCCGAGCCTGCACGAGGTGGTATGGCAACGGCCAGGATTGGGCCGGCAAGTCGTCCCAGCGGGCTGGCCTGCGGGTGTAGTGCCCTTGCTCGTTCACCCGAACCAGGGCGGGCACAAAAGCGTCCCGGAGGGCAATCCGTTCCTCCTCCGAGGGTCGAAAGAGCTCCAACACGCCATCCGCCGCGCGACGCACCGCGTTCTCCAGGGGGGAGAGTTGGGCGACCGGATCGCCCAGCGCCTCGTAGTCGGCCAGGCTGAGAACCCGGTCCCCCCCTCCGAAGTCATGGATCTCTCGCATCGCGAAGGCCAGCAGGGGGAGGGCGTCCTCGGTGTTGGCATCACGCAGGGCCGCCCGCACGAAGGCCTCTTCCACGCTGAGGCCCGCCACCCTGGCCGGACCAAGAATGATGTCCGCCATCCGTTCACTCGGCAAGGGCGGCAGCGACACCTCACAGAGGGGAACGGTGAGACCCTCAGCGGCCTGGAGGGAGACCAGGAAATCGGAGCGCAGGGTCATCACCACCTGAGCGCTGGTGCCAGGGCCCACGGCGGCGCTGAGGATGGTGAAAAACTGACGTGTTTCCCGCGCCGCCGCGATCGTGAAGAGTTCTTCCGCCTGATCCACGCTGATCAGGATTTGGGCTTCGGGCGCCTGATGCGCCATGCGCAGCTCGACGGCCAGCTCTTTGAGCACGGCGGAGAGATGGCCACCGGGTTCCGCGTCGCGCAGTCGTTGATGCAGCCTGTGCCAATCGCCACCCTCGTCCAGGGTGAGGCTGATGGCCCTGGCCAGGGCTTCGATGGGGTCATTTTGGGTCCGGAAAGGGGGCAGGATGATCCAGTGGCCGCCGCTGCGGGCTAAGCGCGGCAGCACGCCCGCCCGCAGCAGGGAGGACTTGCCGGATCCCGACGCGCCAAGCAGGGTCACCAGCTGCCCGGTGCCATGAATGCGCAGGGCCCGCAGCACTTCGATCAGCTCCCGGATCTCGGCATCACGCCCGAAAAAGATGGCGGCATCCGCCTGGTCAAAACTCAGCAGACCGGGATAGGGCGGGCGTGAGGCATCCCAGGCGAAGCCGCCCCGATCGCCCAGGGCCAGGGCGGTGAGTTCGTGGGCCAGGGCGTTGAGGCTGGCCGCCTGGTCATGGCGCAGATCGAGCTGTTGCAGATCAGCGGTGATCGGCGCCAACGCGGAGGTCCCGTCGTTGTCGCCCACGCCGGGCACGCCCACCAGTTGAAAGATTGGTTTGCCGAGGGCGCGCGCCTGGGTGAATTCCGCGAAACACCACTTGGAGGCGCTCCAATGGCTGCTCTGGACGATCAGCAAGGCCTGGGAGGTGGCGATCGCGCGATAGAGCGTGCGCTCCCAATCGGCGCCGGGAGGAATGCCTGAATGCTTGTCGAAGTCCAGGAAGGGAGCGTCGAAGCCGTGGCCTCGCAACCAGTCAGCAATCCAGCGGGAGGCCTCGCCGTCGCGGCTGGAGTGGGAGATGAAGACACGGGCCATGGCCAGCCTGCCGCGGATTGGCGGAGGGCGCAAGGATCGAGCATTCTGGCCCCGATAGGCTGCCCCGGAGCCGTGCGAATTCCCCCCCGATCACTACCATTGGCATCGATGTGGGCGGCAACCGCAAGGGTTTCCATCTTCCAGGAACTGGAACCCACCCATCCCCTCCTGGTCAGTTTGCCCCCACGGGTCCCGCCAGCTTTGAAACCTTCCCCCACGCCATCTCGGGTGGTGCCTGACCTGCTGGAACCGTGGCGTCGCCCTGGCGCACGCTGGCAGGCCTCTCCCAGCGGCCCGAGCCATCCCGTGTGTGGTCCCAGCCGGTTTCCCCCACCCCACGCTTGCCTCCATCGGGCCCAGGCGTCCTGCTCCGCGGCCGCATCACGACTGTGCGCCGCGAAAGTGGGCCAGCAATTCCGAGACCACCCGCTCCGGCTCCTCGTGCTGAATCCAGTGGGAAACGCCCGGCAACAGCACCGCCCGTCCCTGGTCGCAGAAGGCCAAACTTTCCGTGGCCATCTCCCGCGCCAGGAAGTGATCCCCTTCCCCCCAGAGGATCAACATCGGTACCGACACTCTCTCCCCTGTGGATGGTGGAGTGGAAAAGCCCGTTCGCAGCGCGGCGCGATACCAGTGGAGCATGGCCTTCAGGCTGCCGGGCTGGCTCCAGGCCCCCCGGTAGGCCTCCAGATCCTCGGAGGTGAAGGTGCCGGCCCGGCTGGTGGCCAGGAGACTGTGGGTGAGAGCCTGAAAGGAGCGCTGTGACAACCACCACTCCGGCAGCCATGGCACCTGGAACGCGAAGATGTACCAGCTGCGGCGCAGCTGATCCAGGGATGTGCGCAACTTGCGGGCCATCACCCGCGGGTGGGGCACGTTGAGGATGGCGGCGGCCCGGAAGCGCTCCGGATGGGCCAGCAGCAGCCCCCAGGCCACCGCGGCGCCGAAGTCATGGCCCGCCAGGAAGGCCGTGTCGCGGCCGAGGTGGTCGAGCAGGGCAAGCACATCGCCGCCGAGGCGATCGAGCTGGTAGGCGGCGATGTGGGCCGGCTTGTCGCTGCGGTTGTAGCCCCGTTGGTCGGGGACGACAACCCGATAGCCGGCCTCTGCCAAGGGTCCGATCTGCCGATGCCAGCCCCACCAGAATTCAGGGAATCCATGCAACAGGATCACCAGTGGGCCATCGTCGGGACCGGCGGCAACCGCATGGAGCTGGAGGCCGTCATTGGCGAAGCTGACGTTGTCCATGGGTTGGCACGCAACGGTTGATCCCGTGGTACGGAAACAGGACCTCCCCAATCCTTCCATGCTGGGCAGGGCTGATTCAAAGTATCAGCAGGCTGGGTGATCGGGCTGACGTCGCGCCATCGCCAGCAGCTGCCCAATGTCGTGCATCACGCTCTGCATGCCAGCGCGGATTGATGGATACCCCGCCAACCGCAACAGGTTCAATGCCGCTGTTCGCAGGCTGCCCATCACGCCTGCGCCATTTCCTT
>JBKCVY010000202.1:0-1316 GCA_046317475.1 Cyanobacteriota bacterium
GGCGCAGGGTTTTGGCGGCTGTCGTGGCGGCCAATCCATGCCGTTGGCCCAGGTCCGCCGCCGCAGCGTCGAGGGCGGCGGCGCTGGTGTCCTGGCCAGGCATCAGGGCCATTCCCTCCCGCATGAGGGTGGCCACCTCACCGCCCTCCAACGTGCCTGGCAGGTCAGCACGCCACGGCAGGGGACGCAGCAGGAAGCGCAGCTCCGCCAGACGCCAGTGACGGAGGGTGGCCAGGGCCAGGGGTTGGGGGCCGAGGACCCCTTCCGCACCAGCCAAGGCGGCGGTGGCCACCATCTGGAGCGCCAGGCCCTCCCCGATCACGGGCTCTGGCGCCAGCAGGGACGCGGAGATAACAGGGGGAAGGATCGGGATTGGAGGGCTGGGGACGGTGGGTTGGTCGACTTGGGGGGCGGGGGCGGATGGGGCGGTTGGCGCAGCGGATGCGGCTGATGGAGCGGCAGGTACCGGCGTGGCGGGTTGGGGTGGGCCAGGCACCTCAGGAGGGAAGGCTGGGGCGGTGGGATCCAGGAGAAAACGGGCCAGGCGACGGGAGGTGCTGGCGCGAAGGTGGGCATCATTGCCCGCGAGGCTTTTCAGCCAAGCCGCCCGGTGGTCGAGAAAACGGCCAAAGCGCCGTGGACCGTAGACATGCAAACGCATCTCCAGATGGGCGGGAATATGGGGCCGCAGCAGGCTGGCCATGGTCTGGAGTTGGGCGTCCTCGACCTCTTCCCGCATCAGCACGATCGAGATCTGAAAACGGAAGCGCTCTGGATCGAAGCTCCCTGCCTCCGTCGTCTCCAGCGCATGGCGCAACAACACCCATTCGATGATGAACACCGAATCGTTGGCCGTCCCCGCCCTGAGGAGAAGCTTGTGCGCAAACGCATGGGCGAATCGGGCATGGCCAAAGCGCCCCAGCCACCAACACCCCCCGGCGATGTCGAAACACACCAAATCCACTTCTTCTCCGTCAAGGGATCCGCCAATGCGGTACGACTTGGGATTGGCCAACGCCGGCCACAGGACCGTCGCCACCGATTGGTCTCCGAAGGGATCCTGCGCTCGCTCCCCCTCCTCCGGTCTGGAAAGGGGCGCCATCAGGCCATCCAGCGCCAAAAACGATCCATGCTGCTCGGTGTCAACTACGTTGGCGGGTCGCGTCAATTACGTTGGCGGGTCGCCCCCCCCCCAGCCCCCTGCCATGGGAGGGGGCTGGGGGGGGGGATTTGGCCTGTGGAAGCGACACCAAATCTGGTCCACCCCATGATTTCCCTCACGTGTGAAAGGGGTCTTGCTCCGCATCAGTGGCTCC
>JBKCVY010000203.1:0-4011 GCA_046317475.1 Cyanobacteriota bacterium
TGGTGGTGACTCCTTCCTTGTCACTGGCTCCAACCCACACTGGTCACCCGATCGCCCCTACACCTTCTCCGGCTACGACACCTATGCCGACACCGGTGCCGCAACGGATGGCATCGATCGCATCCTCGCCACTGGCTCAGGTCCGGTAGACATTGGCCTCAGCGGTTCCTTCTCCTCAGCCAGTGGCATCGAGCAAATTGTTAATGCCACCACCGACAATGCTCGCGTCACCCTCCTCGGCAACTGGCAATGGAACACCTTTGATTTCTCCAACGTCTCCCTCGTCGGCGGCAACTTCCTCATCGATGCTGGTGATGGCAATGATGGCGTCATCGGCACCGCTGGCGCTGATCTCATCCAGGGTGGCAATGGAGACGATCTGATTCACGGTCAGGCAGGGATCGATAGGCTAAACGGTGGCGATGGCATGGACACCTTTGTCTACACCTCTCTCACCAACGCTATTGTGGGTGGTAGCCCCTCAAGTCTCACCTTCGAACAGATCAATGATTTCATCGTGGGTCATGATCGTTTTGACGTGACCAATGCCCCGGCAAATGGAGCATTCAAGACCCTTGGATTCGTATCAGCTCTAACAAACAATGGTCTCTCCAATCTTTTAAGCAGCACCAATTTTGTCGCCAACGGCGCTGCCACCTTCAGCTTTGGCAGCGGCACAAACACGCGAAGTTTCATTGCCTTCAATGATGCCAGCGCAGGCTTTAGTGCCACCAACGACGCTGTGATTGAGATTACCGGCTACGGCTATGCCGCTGGCTTCCAGTCCTTGTCACAAATCAGCATCGTTTAATCAAACCCGCCACTGCGGCTGACCCTTGGTTCCTTGGCCACCACACCCATCGGGCCCTCTTCCGCCCATCCGGTAACAACGCCAACACACCTGACACCCAAGTCTCCTAGGGTCCGCCAGCTGCCATTCTTTCTCCCATGGCCCTGTCCCCCCTCACCCCCACCTTGTTGGCCGCCAAGCAGCGTCTGGGTTTGAGCTTTGCCCAGCTTGGAGAGCAACTTGGTGCGGATGAGGTATGGGTGGCAGCCTTGTTGTACGGGCAAGCCACCGCCAGCCCCGAGCAGGCTGCCATCCTCCTGCAGACTCTTGAACTCGACTCGACCCTCGCACCCCAACTCACCACCTTTCCCATCAAGGGCGCTCTCGATCCGGTATTGCCCACTGATCCACTCCTCTATCGCTTTTATGAAATCCTGCAGGTGTATGGATTACCTTTGAAAGATGTCATCCAGGAGAAATTTGGCGATGGGATCATGTCAGCTATCGATTTCACCCTCCACGTAGACAAGGTGGAAGATTCGAAAGGAGATCGCGTTAAAGTTACCATGAATGGCAAATTCTTACCCTACAAGAGATGGTGAATCAAGGGCTAGGACTACGACAAACAAATACGGTTCAATCAACAAACATACATCTCTATTTGCCGAGGAGACTGTCAACATCTACAGCTGGTGTTTGGGATCGCTTTACTGTTGATCGTGACGCCGGATAAAGGGTCACAACTTCCAGGCGGTTGTCATAGCGATAGGTGAGTGGGCCAGGTTTGCGGCCATTCACCTTGCTACGGGCAAATACAGGGGCATTGGCGGCGATGGCAGACTTCATATTAAGCATCCGCTCCTGCTCACCAGGATGGGTATCCGTTTTACTTGCCAGGGGCCGGTAGGTCCCTCGGTGCAGATTGACAACCACCCGCAAACAACCCTCCGGATTGATGCCGGCTTTGGCTAAGTAGGCAACCGCCAAACGATCAGCCTCCAGTTCCTGCTCTCTGGAAAGGCCAAACCCCTTGTCGCTGACCTCCTCCAAATACACGTTCACATCTTTCAGAGTGCGGGTTACCAGGCTTGCCGGCAGCCCATCCATTCCCTTTAGGGCGGTAAAGACCTCTGGGGCTTCACTTTGGGCAACTTTCAAAACAGAAGCCACTAAATTTTGTCCGGCTGACCGATCCGCCTGTTGACGAGCCGCAAGCACCTCGTTGCTATTGCCAGCCGCAGCGGCAGCATTGTAATTGCCCATACTGGCGCTATATCCCGCACTGGCGGCATTGGCCACCATGGAGAGGGTGGTCCAAAACTGATTCGAACTTTTGGCGCTATGGGCATTACGAACTGCGGCAGTAATCTTTCTCGCCGCTTCCCCGTTCCATTCCGCCAGACCAGCTTTCAATTGCTTGGAATGATCCTGCTGGATGTGGGCCATCTCATGGGCCACCACACAAGCCTTGGCTTCAAGATCATCAGAAAAGGCGAGGTCCAGCGCCTTATTAATGACAATGCGATTATTATTCGATTGGGCAAAAGCATTGGGCGCACCTGAAGTTGAGCCGGCTACTTGCAACGCCCAGATCAGAAAATGATCCTCTTTCTTAATATCTGGCAACTCGGATGCAACGGAGCAGACACCTGCGTCTCCAAGCATTTGCTTGCAGCTCGTCTCATCCAAACTACGGATGCCAAGAGTTGCCTTTTGCTGAATCGTCGTATTCGCGCCCATGATGCGATCCAGCAGCCTGTAATAGGGATAGCGCTGCTGCGGTAATTCAACCTTGGCACGTTGATAGGTGGCTTCCAGGCCGCCTGATCCCCCGGTCTCTTTGCGCGAAGACGCATCGGCCTCCCCCGCCACCAGCGAGGAAACCAGGAGGACGGGAACCAGCCAACGCCGGGAAACCCTTCCCAAAGTCGGCCAAGAAGGCTCTGGCAAGGGACACCGTCTGGGCGACGATGGGTAGGGTGTCCTTGCCTGGGCGGGGATCATCGGATGGGGACGCAGCGGCGCGGGTGACACTGGTGGAAGGGGTTTAACGGGGTGGTGGCAGCCACAGCGACAGTGGCAGAAGTCGCCACAGAGACAGTTGCCGCAGCGGCTGGGTTGAAGGGCGCGGGAGGCGAAAGTGAAGCCATCAGCACCTTCAGACCAAAGCGTAGACAGACCCTTGATCGTTGGCGGAGCCGCGCATGCACCGCGGGCCAGTGTCCTCGTCACAGCCCCACCGCTGAACGCCAAGGCCTCCCCTGCCGTTGTCCGTGGCCGCCTCGCTCCCGATCACCCCACAAACCGTCCATACAGCCAACGCACAACGCTCCCCAACACTGGCACCGGGCCAAAGGTGGGGCCGACAAAATCAAAATAATCCCGATGATCACGAATCTTGCCGTCCGCATCCAACAACAGCCTGGAAGTGCCGGGATAGACAAACTCCACCCCCTTGATCTTAAGACCCATTTCCCACTCAACAAACGCCACCTCCCCCTGAATGGCCACCGCCCCCGGCACCAGGCTCACATCGTCGCAGCGCTTCAATAAACCTTCTTGTGCCTGGAGGTAAGCGTCAATTCCCTGCCGCTCCTGGGTGGGATCTTGAAAATGCACATCCGCGGCGTAAAGGGCGCGCCATTGTTCCGCCGTTGGCGCTGGAGCGCCATAGGGCTTGCTGAACAGGGCGCGAAGGGTGGCGGCATCCATGGGTTGGTCGGTGGGGAGAGGGGATGGGGTGGGGTCGTTGAGCGGACGGTAGGAGACGCAGACTCGACATCGGCCGCAAAAAAAGCCCCCGGGCTCAACCGGGGGCGAACTGTTCTCAGACGCGCCACTCCGCGCGCCTCCTTTCAGTTTGCCATTCAGCCTTCAACTTTCACAGTGACCGTGGTGGCTGTCTGCGCCTTGGGGGCCTTCACCGTGAGCAGCCCACCCTGGTAGCGAGCCTCCAGCTGGTCGCGCTCAATGGGCTGGGGGAACCGGAAGCTGCGACTCCAGGTGCCGTAGCGAAATTCGCTGATCAATGGGCTCTTGGCCTTCTCCGCCACGGGGACGGGCTGGGCGGCACCAGTCTCACTGGCCTCACTGGACAGCTGGTCCGACCATTGACGCTGGTTGCGACGCTCGGCGCTGATCATCAGCGTGCGCTCCGTCGCTTTGACGGCAATGGCCTCCTTATCCACTCCAGGAAGCTCCAGCACCACCTCATAGGCTTC